>NZ_JBOBDQ010000007.1:0-140697 GCF_050586565.1 Pseudomonas sp. WC1 | reverse complement strand
AGCGATTCCGGACCTGTCGATGTACGTGCTGGACGCCGACTTCAACCCGGTGGCCAAGGGTTGCACGGGCGAGCTGCATGTCGGCCACGCCGGCCTGGCACGCGGTTACCACAACCGCGCCTCGCTGACTGCCGAGCGCTTCGTGCCGGACCCGTTCTCCAGCGAAGGCGGGCGCCTGTACCGCACCGGCGACCTGGCGCGTTACCGCGAACAGGGCGTGATCGAGTACGTGGGCCGTATCGACCATCAGGTGAAGATCCGTGGCTTCCGTATCGAGCTGGGTGAGATCGAAGCACGCCTGCAAGAACATGCAGCAGTGCGGGAAGTGCTGGTGCTGGATATCGACGGGGCAGGGGGCAAGCAACTGGCCGCCTACCTGATCGCCCAGGATGCGAATGCAGACCACGCAGTCCTGCGCGACACGCTGAAACAGCACCTGAAAGCCAACCTGCCGGACTACATGGTGCCGACGCACTTCCTGGTCTTGGACCAGTGGCCACTGACCGCCAACGGCAAGCTGGACCGCAAGGCCCTGCCCAAGCCGGATGCCAGCCAGCTGCAACAGGGCTACGTGGCCCCGCGCACGGCGCTCGAGCAGCAACTGGCGGCGATCTGGTCCGAGGTACTGAAGGTCGAGCAGGTGGGTCTGCACGACAACTTCTTCGAACTCGGCGGCCACTCGTTGCTGGTGATCACCCTGGTGAACAAGGTGCGCGAAGCCTTCGCCATCAACATCAGCCTGCATGAGTTCATGCTGATGGCCAGCTTCGAGGAACTCGCCAACTTCATCGGTGGCGGCAAGGATCGCCTGAAGTCGCCGGTAATCAACCTCAACGGCTGCCAGCGCCAGCGCCCGGCGCTGTTCTGCCTGCCGCCAGGTGGCGGCGGTGCCTACGCCTACTACCCGCTGGCCAGCCGCCTGGCCGATGAGCGCCCGGTGTATGGCCTGGTCAACCGCTGCTATGCCGAGCCGGGCTGGGTGGACGAATCCTGGGCGGCGATGGTCGGCTATTACGTCGAGCAGATCCGCCGTACCCAGGCCAGCGGCCCGTACCATCTGCTGGGTTGGTCCATGGGTGGCGCGCTGGCGCTGGAGGTGGCTCACGCCCTTGAGCAGGCCGGCCAGCAGGTCGGTTTCGTCGGCCTGGTCGACACCCTGCTGCCGCAGGAGGTATCCGGTCTCGACGCCGAGCCCGTCGAAGTGGTGCAGGTGGCGCGGGCGGACGAGAGCCTGCTGCGTGGCCTGCTGGCCTTTGCGCCGGGCGTCGGCGAGGCGCGGATCGCTGGCTTCATCGACGAGGCCGAGCGTCTGCCGGCCGAGGTCGACAGGACCGAGTGGGTCATCGAGCAGGTGGCCGCCGCCGGTAATGTCAGCGCCGAACGCCTGCGCAGCATCCACGAGGATGTGCACTTGCAGCGGGAGATCGTCGATGGTTTCGCCGTGCTCGACCGCAACGCCGAACTGAGCCAGGCATTCCGCCTGCGCCCGCTGGCGGTCCAGGTGGACTGCTGGTGGGCCAGTGAAAGCCGCAGTGCCGAGCGGGTACGCCTGGGCGAGGCGGGGCTGCTGGCCCAGGCTTCGGTCAATGGCCTGGCCAGTTCGACGGTGATCGCCGATGGGCATGAGGGTGTGATCAACGCCGTCGCGTTCACCGACGGGCTGTTGCAGCGGCTTGCCGACAAGGCGTAAGGGTTGCTGTTGCAGCAAGCCGGGACCGCACTGTGGTCCCGGCATTGCTGCCCATCAAACCGTGCGCAAGCGCGCCTTCTCCACCTGTTGCATCTCCACCCCATCGAGCAAAGCCTCGACCACCGCCTTGGCCGCATCCAGCCCATGATCATTGCCCAGCAACAGGTCATGGCAGGTGCCGGTCGCCAGTTCCATCGCCTTGAGATTGGTGGCGAACGCGCCCTTGAGCAGGGTGGACAGGTGCACCAGCGCATCTTCGAAGTCCACGCCTTCGCGCACGGCGAACAGGGAAGGGTGGCTGCATTCACAGTTGCCGAAGCTGGAGTGCGCCGTGGTGGCGCGGGACGGGGGATCAGGTAAGCCTTTTGTCATTGTGTCGCTCCTTGATTCAATGGAGCCGCCACTCGACGTGACCAAACGAATGGGTGGCGACTGTACGCGGGTTGGTCAACCGGGAATCAAGGAAACCGGCGCGCACGAAGGCGCCCCACGCACAGCCGCCATGGAACGAGACAGCCGGGCACAAAAAAGCGCCAACTGAATCGCAGAGCGGGCGCTTGTGCGCCTTGATGTTCGCGGGTGACCAAACCCGGCTGCTGGACTTACAGCAGCGCGCAAAGGGTACCGGGGCAGGGCGAGGGATTCAAGGACGGATGTGTAAGGAATTGATCCAAGGCGACGCGGCTCAGAAACTACTTCTAAAATCCTCAATTGCGAACTTGTAGGCATCTATAAGGACTTCCCTGCCTTTTGCGTAGTCGGACTTCTCTTCCAAGTATTTAGCTGTGTTCGACTCATTGGGTTTAGCAGTATAGAGTTTGTACGCCTCACGTGTTCTCAAACCTTGAAGCACCACGTCTTCAAATCGTTCCTGGTCAATACGTAGGATACCTAGAGAAGGTGTTTCCAAGCCCACGTTATCCTGCTGTACTCGGTCTTCATTGGGTAATGCGAGTGCATAAAATAAGGCATTCTCACCCGTGGTTTTCATGATCAATGGCGCAAACTCCGGATTTGAGTTTATCAGGCTACTCATCTCGTTGTACAAAGTGGCGTTTATTTTAGAGTTGAAATTTCTTGTTGCGGAAGCGTTCGCCAAGGCTTGGTCGACCGTGGGTGTTGTTGAACGCTTGGTCACTCTTCCATCAGGGTCCACATGATTCACCGGATCCCCCCCACAATACCCATAGGCATTGATCCCACCCGCCGCAAAAGGGCTCAGCCCGTCCGGTGAGTGGAACCTCATCAATGTCGGGCTGAACGCACGATGCCCATTGCCGAGGAGGTAACATCCCGTCAACAGTTCCCGTATCACACCATTGAAACCAAGCTGCGTGCGGAAAACCGCCAAGGCCAGGTCATGGCCATAAGCCGAGAAGACGAACCCATGACGCAAGGCCCCCTGCGATGCGACCAGCACGGAGCCTGCCAAGTCACTTGCCAGTAGCCGGGTATCTGGATTAACCACGTTCTGACCCCACTATCAGGAATGATTGATCCACGTTAACGTGCGCACCCAGCCAGCGAAACTGACAAAAATGCCAGGTATGGCGCTACCGCCAAAAGGACTTGATATGCCCGAACCCTCTAACCTGTTGGCCTTTGCCCTGATCAGCCTGGGCATGGTGCTGACCCCCGGCCCCAACATGATCTAC
This sequence comes from Pseudomonas sp. WC1, assembly GCF_050586565.1. Lineage (NCBI taxonomy): Bacteria > Pseudomonadati > Pseudomonadota > Gammaproteobacteria > Pseudomonadales > Pseudomonadaceae > Pseudomonas > Pseudomonas sp. WC1. The sequence continues at coordinate 137,352 of NZ_JBOBDQ010000007.1, read as the reverse complement.
CTGATCTCCCGCTCCATCTGTCAGGGGCGTGGCGCCGGGCTGATCTCCCTGGCCGGGGTGGCCATGGGCTTTGTCTTCTATATGCTCTGCGCAGCACTCGGGATCACCGCGCTGGTCATGGCCGTGCCGTTCGCCTACGACGCCTTGCGCATCGGTGGCGCCCTGTACCTGCTGTACCTGGCCTGGCAGGCGCTGCGCCCGGGCGGGCGCTCGCCGTTCCAGGTGCGCGAGCTGCCGGCGGACAGCCCCAGGCGGCTGTTCATGATGGGCTTTGTGACCAACCTGCTGAATCCCAAGATCGCGGTCATGTACCTATCGCTGATGCCGCAGTTCATCGAGCCGGGCCATGGCAGCGTGTTGCTGCAGTCGCTGGTACTGGGCGGCACGCAGATCGCCATCAGCGTCACGGTCAACGCGCTGATCGCGGTCATGGCGGGGTCGATCGCCGTGTTCCTGGCCGGTCGGCCGGTGTGGCAGCAGGTGCAGCGCTGGCTGATGGGCACGGTGCTGGCTGCCCTGGCTGTGCGCATGCTGGCCGAAGGGCGCCGTTGATCACGTCCGGCGATCCGATGGAACGTTTTGCCACCGGGCGATTTCCTACCCTCATAGGAAAGATAACGTGCCCGGGATTACCGAGACATGAAAGCTCGCCAGGAGAGCAAGAAGGCCAACCTGCAACCATTGCCGGCATTCATGGGCGGCGGTGGCGATGTCAGCTGCCTGTTGCAGGCGATGGACTGGCGGCACTCGCCGCTGGGTGCGCCGGACCAATGGTCGCCGGCATTGCAGGCGATGGTGGCGATGCTCCTGCCTGCCCAGGCGCAGATCGTGTTGTTCTGGGGCCCGCTATACATCGCGCTGTACAATGATGCGTATTGGCCGACCATCGGTGACAAGCATCCCGGCGCGCTGGGGCAACCCGCCAAGGCGCACTGGAGTGAGCTCTGGGACGACCTCGAGCCTTTGCTGCGCGGGGTGCGTGAAACCGGCGTGACATTCTCTGCCAGGGATCGGCCGTTCTACATCGTGCGCCACGGGCCGGGCGAAACGGCGTACTTCGATGTCTCCTATTCCGCGGTGCGTGAAGTTGACGGTTCCGTGGGGGGCGTGCTGTGCATCGTCACCGAAACCTCGGAGCGGGTGCATTTCCAGCAGCGCCAGGCATTTCTCCAGGAACTGCGCCAGGCCTTGCCCGGCCTGGGTCAGGCCGAGCGCATCGAAGCCCACGCGGTACGCCGCCTGGCCAAGGAATTGGGCGCGGCGCGGGTCTGCTTTGGTGAAGACTTGGGCGATGGGCGCCGTTATCGGGTCGCCCAGGAGTGCGCCGTGCAAGTGCCGCCGATCACCGGCCTCAACCAGTACGCGGCCTTGGACCCGGCACTGCGCGAGGCGCTGCTCGCCGGCCAGGTGGTGCAGCGTAACTATGCGGCGAACAACATGGCGCCAGCGGGCTTCAAGGGTCTGTGCGCCACGCTGCATGCCCCGGTGCTGCGTGCCGAGCGCCTGGAGGCGATGCTCGCGGTGCATTTCCACACGCCCCATGCATGGACCACCAGCGAATGCCTGCTGGTCGAAGAGGCCGCCGGCCAAGTGTGGTCGGCGATCACCCATGCCCGTTCCGAGCGCGCCTTGCATGTGCTCAATGAAAACCTCGAGGAGCGGGTGGCGAACATGATGACCCATCGCGAAGCCTCGTTGGTGCAGCTGCACGAGGCACGCAAGATGGAAATGATCGGCCAGCTGACCGGTGGCATCGCCCATGACCTCAACAATATGCTCACGCCGATCATTGCTTCCCTGGAATTGCTGCGCCGTCACCCCCAGCCGGAACGGGCCGAACGCCTGATCGACGGCGGCCTGCAGGCGGCGGAGCGGGCGCGCAACCTGGTCGGGCGCCTGCTCAGCTTCGCCCGGCGCCAGACTCTCAAGCCGGTTACGGTGTCACTGGCAGTGCTGGTGGAGGACATGCACGAACTGATGGCGCGCTCCCTGGGGCCGACCATCGCGCTACAGGTCAATATCGACAAGGCTTTGCCAGGGGTTCTGGTGGACCCGCACCAGTTGGAGCTGGCCCTGCTGAACCTGGTGGTCAATGCCCGTGACGCAATGAGCGAAGGCGGCCAGCTGACCATCCGCGCTGGCGCCGAGGAAGCCGGAATGCCCAGGCCGCCTGGGTTGCAGGGCGGGCAGCAGCTATGGCTGCAGGTCAGCGACACTGGTTGTGGCATGAGTGAAGAGGTATTGGCGCATTGCGTCGAGCCATTCTACTCGACCAAAGGGGTGGGCCGGGGCACTGGCCTGGGCCTGCCGATGGTGCAGGGGCTGGCATTGCAGTCCGGTGGTGGCTTCGGTATTCATTCCCGGCCGGGCCAGGGGACCGAGGCGACCTTGTGGCTGCCGGCCAGTGAGAGTAGCGTGGCGGCGAGCATGACCGAGCCTGTCGAGGCGGTCAGTGCGCAACGGCCGACCCGGGTGTTGCTGGTGGATGACGAACCCCTGGTGCGCCAGGCAACGCTGATGCAGCTACAGGCGCTGGGGTATGAAGTAACGGAGGCTAGCGGGCCTGTCCAGGCCCTGGCGCTGCTGGAAAAGGGCCTGGTGCCCGACGTGTTGCTGACCGACCATGTGATGGCCGAGATGACCGGCGTGCGCTTCGCCCAGCAGGTGCGCGAGCAACTGTCCCAGTTGCCGGTGCTGATCATCACCGGCTACACCAACCTCACACCGCGTGAACTGCATGGGTTCGGCGTGTTGCGCAAGCCGTTCCGCCAGGATGAGCTGGGGCGCAGCCTGACACGCTTGCTGGCGGCGCGGGGGTGATTCGACTGGTCAGGGCGTTTTGCCAATCGCCTGCCCAACGCGCCGCTCACTGCCTTCCCAGCACGTCCCCCAGCATCCGGCACACCTGCTCGGCCGAATAGGGCTTGGCCAGGAAGGCGAAGCCCTGGTGGCCACCTTCGGCAATCGCCTCGCTGTAGCCGGAGGTCAGGATCACCGGCAGATGGGGTTGGCTGCGCCGCAGCTCCCTGGCCAGGGCCAGGCCGCCCATGCCAGGCATCACCACGTCGGAAAACACCGCGTCGAATCCGCCTTGTGTCGAAGCGATCTGCTTCAGCGCATCCTCTGCCGAGATCGCCCAACTGATTCGGTAGCCATGATCGCGCAGGATCTGCGCGGTAAAACTGCCGACATCGGGGTTGTCCTCGACCACCAGGATATGTCGGCGCTCGCCATTGGGCGCCAGCGTCGGCAACGCGGTGCTGACTTCGGCATCGGCCTGGGCCACCTGGGGCAGGTACAGGGTGAAGGTGGTGCCCAGGCCTTCGCGGCTGCTGACCTGGACATCGCCCCCCGACTGTTTGACGAAGCCGAACACCTGCGACAAGCCGAGCCCGGTGCCCTGGCCGGCGGCCTTCGTGGTGAAGAACGGGTCGAAGATGCGCTCCAGCAGGTGCGGGGCAATGCCCACGCCGCTGTCGACCACCGAGATGGCAGCGAATGGCCCGGCCTGGGGGGGCTGGCCACGCAGCGCCGGCAGCTGCTGGTTGGCTTCCAGGCGCAGGCGCAAGGTGCCCACGCCGGCCATGGCGTCGCGGCCGTTGATCATCAGGTTGATCACCGCGGTTTCCAGTTGGCCGAGGTCTGCGTGCACGTGGCAGGGCATGTCGGGCAGTTCCAGGCTCACCTGGATGCGCGCGCCGGTGGCGGTATCGAGCATTTCGGCCATCGCCTCGAGCCTGGGGCCGGCGTCGAATACCTGTGGGCTGAGCGCCTGGCGGCGGGCGAAGGCGAGCAGTTGCCCGGTCAGCTTGGCGCCGCGGTCGACGGTGTCGGACACGGTCTTGAGATAGCGGCTGCGCCGGTTCTCGTCGAGGTCCGGGCGCTGCAGGAAGTGGATGGAGGAGCGGATGATGGTCAGCAGGTTGTTGAAGTCATGGGCCACGCCCCCCGTGAGCTGGCCGATGGCCTCGAGCTTCTGGGTCTGGCGCAGGACAGCCTCGGTATGCAGCAACTGGCTGGTGCGCTCTTCCACGCGTTGTTCGAGGGTGGTATTGAGGGCCTCCAGGGCGGTCAGTGCCTCGCGCACCTCGGCGTTGGCCTGGACCCGTTGGATATGCGCCCAGCAGCGTTCGGTCACTTCGCCGATCAAGGTCTGTTCGTAATCGGTCCAGGCCCTGGGCTGCTTGTCGTGGATGGCCATCAGCGCGGTCAGGCGGCCCTCCTTGATCAACGGCATGCAGATGGTCGCGGTGATGCCGATGGCCTGGAAGGTCGCCGACTCGGGTGCCGGCAACTGGCTGAGATTGTCATCGATCACCAGCGCCAGGCCTGCGCGCAGGCGGCTGACGGCCAGCGCGCCGAAGTCGGCCAGGCGGTACTGGCCGATCAGCCGTGGCGAGCCCGGTGCGACCCAGTCACCGCAAATGGTGAAGCCGTCCTCGTCGGGCGCCATCACCGCATAGGCGCAGCTGGACAACTGCAGGTGCTCGCCAAGCAGGCGAGTGGTGGTGGCCATGATCCGTTCCGGATCGGTGGCATTGGCGGCAGCCCGGCCGAGGCTGTCGAGGAAGTTCAGACGGCGGTTGGCGACCACGCTCGCGGTGGTTTCGGTGACCGTGTCGAGCATGCCCACTACCTTGCCGTCGTTGTCGCGCACCGGGCTGTAACAGAAGGTGAAATAGGCGCGCTCCGGGCTGCCATGGCGCTCGATCGTCAGCGGGAAGTCCTCGATGTACACCGCCTCGCCGGCGAGCGCGCGCTGGGCCAGGTGGCGGATAGTGCTCCAGGCTTCCTGCCAGACATCGCTGAAGGGCCGGCCCAGGGCAGTCGGCTTGCCGCCCAGGATCTCGCTGAAGGCGTCGTTGTGCAGGGTGATCAACGCATCGCCCCAGAGCACGGCCTGGGGAAAGCGCGAGGCCAGGCACAGGGCGACGCTGGTCTTGAGTACGTCGGGCCAGCTATCCAGCGGGCCGAGGGGCGTGGATGCCCAGTCGTGGTTGCGGATGCGCGCGGCCATCAGCCCGCCGCCGTCTAGCCATTTCGCCATGAACGTTGCTGGTCCTTTTGCGTGAGACCATCAGGGTGCACCGAGACGCGACGCTTGGCGAGGAATTTGTGTGCGCCATCGTCAGCGGATGAAGTGCACCTTGCCGGTATCGTCATTGCCCATGTAGATGCCGTACACGCCGGCCTGGCGCTCGAGGATGTAGCGCTCGAGGATCTGCCGGATCGCCGGGTAGTAGATTTCGTCCCAGGGGATCTGGTCCGGTTCGAAGAAACGATAGTCCAGGGTCTCGGGCCCGTATTCGCCGGTTTCCTCGGTGACCACGGCGCGGAAGATGATGTACACCTCGCTGATCCGCGGCACGCTGAAGATCGAGTAGGGCGAGACGATGTCGGCGCGCACGCCGCTCTCTTCCCATACCTCGCGCAGCGCCGCCTGTTCAGTGGTCTCGCCAGCTTCCATGAACCCGGCCGGCAGGGTCCAGGTGCCGGGGCGCGGCGGGATGGCGCGCTGGCACAGCAGGTACTTGCCGTCGCGCTCGATGATGCAGCCGGCGATGATCTTCGGGTTGATGTAGTGGATGTAGCCGCAACCGGCGCAGTGAAGACGTTCGTGGGTATCGCCGTTGGGGACGCCCCGGGCCAGTTCCGTGGTGCAGTGCGGGCAGTAGCGCGGGGCGGTGGGCATGGTCAGCGGCCTATGCGAGGGTCCTTGAGGGGCAGGGGGGCGACGATATCGCGGACCTTGGCGTTGTCGTCCTGCTTCTGGCGCAGGTAGTCGAGGGCGACCTTGGCAGCGGCGCGTACATGGTCGACCGAGGCCTGGTGGGCGGCCTGGGGATCGCCGCCCTTGATCGCATCGACGATCTTTTCCATCTCGAGGTTGCTGGCGCCCCGGCGGTTTTCCTGGGACACCGAGGTGGCGCGCAGGTAGCTGATGCGCGCCTGCAGCTGGCGCAGCTGCTGGGCGGCGACCTGGTTGCCCGAGCCTTCGAGCAGCACGTCGTAGAAGCCTTGCACCGAGTCGAGCACCTGTTGCAGCTCACCGTCCTCCAGGGCCTCGCGGTTGACCTCAAGGGCGCGCTCCAGGGCACGGATGTCCTTGGCCTTGGCGTTGAGGGTGAACAGTTGCACGATAAGGCCTTCGAGCACGCAGCGCAGCTCATAGATGTCGCGGGCGTCCTCCAGTGTGATGATGGCCACCCGTGGCCCCTTGGCGTCGGCGAACTCCACCAGGCCTTCGGACTCCAGGTGACGCAAGGCCTCGCGCACCGAGGTGCGGCTGACGCCAAGGCGCTCGCAAAGGTCGCGTTCGACCAGGCGGTCGCCCGGCAGCAGGTGGAAGTTCATGATCGCGCCGCGCAGTTTGTCGAGCACGATTTCACGCAGGGTGACGGGGTTGCGGTTGACCTTGAAGCTGTCGTCGAGGGGCTGGCGTTTCATCAGGGGCGCTCTTAATGCGGCTGTTGCGCCAACATCGCGGAATGCCTCGAACCCGGGCATTCCTTGCGGTGGTTCACACAGCCCGCTGTTAACGGGTTGCCTGCGCGTCGGCTTCGGCGAACGCCTCGCGGGCCAGGCGGAAACTGTCCACCGCCGCAGGTACGCCGCAGTAAATGCCGACTTGAAGCAGGATCTCGCGAATCTGTTCGCGGCTCAGGCCATTACGCAAGGCGCCGCGGATGTGCAGCTTGAGTTCGTGGGGCCGGTTGAGCGCGGAAATCATTGCCAAGTTTATCATGCTGCGCTCTTTGAGCGACAAGCCTTCGCGGCCCCACACGTGGCCCCAGCAGTATTCGGTGACCAGCTCCTGGAGTGGCTGGGTGAAGGCGTCGGCGTTCTCGAGCGAGCGCTGGACGTATTCCTCGCCGAGCACCTGGGTGCGGATCTGCAGGCCTTTTTCGTACTTTTCGTTGTTCATGGCCAGGGTCCTGTGTGACTGAATGGAAAATGGGGGCTGGGGCCGCAAAGCGGCCCCAGCGGATCTCAGCCCAGCGGCGGCAGTGCGCCGAGCTTGCCCTTGTGGTACACCATGGGCGTTACCGGCTGCTCGGGCAGCACCAGGTTCTTCACCTGGCCAACGATGATCGCGTGGTCGCCGCCATCGTATTCGCGCCACAGTTCGCACTCGATGATCGCCGTGGCCTTGGTCAGCAGCGGGTTGCCCAGTTCGCTCAACTGCCAGTCGATGCCCTTGGCCTTGTCCTTGCCTTTGCCGGCGAAGGCATAGGCCTCGGCGGTCTGGTCGGCGGACAGCAGGTGGATGGCGAACCGCTTGCTGTCGCGCAGGATCGGGTAGGTGTCGGAGGCGTAGTTGGGGCAGAAAAGCACCAGTGCCGGCTCGATCGACAGCGCGCTGAACGCGCTGGCGGTGATGCCGACGATGCCGCCGTCGGCGTCCAGGGTGGTGACCACGGTGACGCCGGACGGGAACGAGCCCATCACGTCTTTGTAGATGCCGGGTTCGATCATGGTGGCGTTCTCCTAGCGCATCACGAAGGGGTCGGGCATGGGCGCGGTGGACAGGTTGATCCACACCGTCTTCAGCTCGGTATAGGCCAGCACCGAGTCGATGCCGCTCTCGCGGCCATAACCGCTGTTCTTGAAGCCGCCAATGGGGGCCATTGCCGAGACGGCGCGGTAGGTGTTGACCCAGATGATCCCCGAGCGCACGTCACGGGCCAGGCGATGGGCGCGGCCCAGGTCGCGGGTCCAGATACCGGCGGCCAGGCCGAACTGCGAGTCGTTGGCCATCGCCAGGGCCTGCTCCTCGGTCTTGAAGCGGATCACCGCGGCGACCGGGCCGAACACTTCTTCCTGCATGATGGTCATCGAGTTGCTGTCGCATTCGAACAGGGTCGGCTCGTAGAACCAGCCGTCACCTTCGACCTCTGCACGTTTGCCGCCCATGCGCAGGGTGGCGCCTTCGGCCTTGGCCGCAGCCACCAGGCCTTCGATCACCGCCAGTTGCTGGGCGGTGGCGATCGGGCCCATCTCGCTGCTGTCGTCTTGCGGGTTGCCGATGCGGATGCTTTTAGCGCGGGCGATCAGGCGTTCGACGAACTCGTCGAAGATCTCGTCCTGCACCAGCAGCCGCGAACCGGCCACGCAGCTTTGCCCGGAGGCGGCATAGATGCCGGCTACGGCGCCGTTGATGGCGCTGTCCAGGTCGGCGTCGGCGAAGATGATGTTCGGCGACTTGCCGCCCAGCTCAAGCGACAGCTTGGCGAAGTTCTCGGCGCTGCTGCGCACCACGTGGCGGGCGGTGGCAGCGCCGCCGGTGAAGGCGATCTTGCGCACCAGCGGGTGGCGGGTCAGCGCCGCGCCGGTGCTTGGGCCGTAACCTGTGACCACGTTGACCACGCCAGCCGGGAAGCCGGCTTCCAGAGCCAGGCGGGCCAGTTCGAGGAGGGTGGCGGAGGCGTGCTCCGAGGGTTTGAGCACGATGGTGTTGCCGGCGGCCAGGGCCGGGGCCAGCTTGATCGCGGTGAGGTACAGCGGGCTGTTCCACGGGATGATCCCGGCCACCACGCCGATCGGCTCGTGCACGGTGTAGGCAAACAGGTCCGGCTTGTCCAGCGGCAGGGTGCCGCCTTCTAGCTTGTCGGCCAGGCCTGCGGTGTAGTGGAAGAACTCCGGCAGGTAGCCGACCTGGCCGCGGGTTTCGCGGATCAGCTTGCCGTTGTCGCGGCTTTCCAGCTGGGCCAGGTGTTCCTTGTTCTCGGCAATCAGGTCGCCGAGGCGGCGCAGCAGCTTGCCTCGGGCGGTGGCGGTGAGGCCGCGCCAGGCCTTGCCTTCGAAGGCGCGCTGGGCGGCCTGCACGGCAAGCTCGACATCGGCTTCGCCGGCATCGGGCAGTTGCGCCCAGGCCTTGGCGGTGGCCGGGTCGAGGCTGTCGAAGGTCTTGCCGCTCTGGGCATCGCGCCATTGGCCGTCGATGCACATCTGGAAACGAACGAGGGTCATGCGACTATCCCCTTGGCGGATTCGGAGAGGGTGCGGGCCTGCCTGAGGAAGTCCAGCAGCATCTTGTTGACTTCGCGCGGTGCTTCCACCGGCATCATATGCCTTTGCTCGGCGAGGACCACGCTCTGCGCGCCGGGAATCCGTGCGGCGAGTTGGCGGGTCATGGCCGGAGTGGAACCGCTGTCGAGCTCGCCCGTGGCGATCAGCGTCGGCACCTGGATGTTGCCCAGGTCGGCTTCGCGGTACATGTCCTGGGTGGCGAACAGCGAATAGGTGGTGTGGTAGCCCTGCGGGTCGTTGCTCGCCAGGATCTGGCGGATGGCGGCGACCTGGGCCGGGTTGGCGGCCTTGTACTCGCGGCTGAACCAGCGCTCGAGCGCGGCGTCGACGTTGGCGTCGGGGCCCTGTTCAAAGGCTTGCGCGGCGCGTGCGATCACCCCGGCGCTCTGCTCGGGGGTGCGGTTGAACACGCTGTTGAGTATCACCAGCGCGGCCAGGCGTTGCGGGTAGCTGAGCGCGAAGGCGCGGGCCACCAGGCCGCCCATGGAAAAGCCGATCACGCAGGCCTGGGTGACCTGCAGGTGGTCGAGCAGTTCGGCGAGCTGCTCGGCATAGCCCTCCAGCGGCGTATCGGCGCTGGGCACGCGGCTCTGGCCATGGCCGAGCATGTCGTAGGCGATGACGCGGTAGTCGTTGGCCAGGCCGACGATCTGCCCGCCCCACATTTCCTTGTTCAGGCCCACGCCGTGGATCAGTACCACGGGCTGGCCCTGGCCCAGGTCCAGGTAACTGGTCCCGGCCGGTGTACGTTCAGCGACAGGCTGAATCATGGAGGGCGCTCCTTGAAGGTCGGGCGCGGCGGTTATGCACGCCACGCCCAGGCCCGTCTTGGTTGTTGTTATTGAGCGTTGGCCTTTTCGGCAGCCAGTTCTTCCAGGTCGATGTAGCGGTTGCCGATGCGTGGGTGCAGGCGGCCACCGTCGGCGGCACCCAGCACCACGACGATCTCGTCGGCACGTGGAGCATCTTCGATCTGCATTTCCAGGGTGATGTAGTGCGAGCGCAGGCCTTCGTCGTCCTTCTGCATCATCGGGATCTGGATCGAGGTGCCGGGGCCGCCGCGTTTGTTGGTGAAGCTCAGGTAGCTCTTGGCCTGCACGGCTTCGCGGTAGTGGTTGCCGAAACGCAGGGTGTGGATTACGGCCGAGGCGTGCTCGATCTCGCCGTCGGCGCCGACCACGGCAGCTTTGCCGTAGGCCTCGATCTTGTCGGCTCCGCCGATGGTGGCGGTCAGGCGCTCGACCATCAGCGCGCCCAGCGCGGAGCAGTTGGCGCGGATTTCCGGCTTGAGGTCTTCGACGAAGCCGCGACCGGCCCATGGGTTCTTGATCACCACGGCCAGGCCGACCATGGTCACCGGCTTGTCGGTGGCCTTGCCGCCTTCGATGCGGGTTTCTTCGGAGTAGGTGACGATCTTGCGGATTTCGAAACTCATGGGGGCTCCTGGTTAGGGTTATCAGCTCTTGTTGTCTGATGGTATACCATAATATTTGATGTGCAAGAGTCGGCCGAAAATTTGTTTTCGTCAGGGGACGAAAGGACCGTTGGTACCTTGATTGCTGTACGTACTGGACTCATCGCGGGGCAAGCCCGCTCCCACGATGCATTCATGTCTGGGGTGGGAGCGGGCTTGCCCCGCGATGAGTAAAAAAGCCCGCCCACGCCGGCCACTGGGGCCAACGCGAGCGGGCTGGTTCCCGCAATCGATCAGGCAAAGGGAATTCAGGCGAAGGCCGGCACCACTTCCTTGATGAACAGCTCCAGCGACTTGCGTTTCTCGGCATGGGGCAGGCTGTTGTCGCACCAGAAGCTGAACTCGTCGACGCCGAGCGCCTGGTAGTACTTGATGCGCGCAATGATTTCTTCCGGTGTGCCGATCATGGTGTTCTTGCGAATGTTCTCCAGCGCGAACGCTGGCACCTCGGCGAACTTCGATTCCGGGCTTGGTTCGAGGAAGCCGTTGACCGGCACGGTCTTGTTGCCAAACCAGGCATCGAAGGTGCGGTAGAAGCGTGAGATGGCCTGGGCACCGACCTTCCAGCCGTCCGGCTCGGCCGGGCTGTGCACGTGGGTGTGGCGCAGCACCATCAGTTGTGGGCGCGGCACGTCCGGGTTGTTGTCCAGCGCGGCCTGGAACTTGTTCTTCAGGTCCAGCACTTCCTCGTCGCCCTTCATCAGCGGGGTGACCATGACGTTGCAGCCGTTGGCCACGGCGAAGTTGTGCGAGTCAGGGTCGCGGGCGGCGATCCACATCGGCGGCATGCCCGGCTGTACCGGCTTGGGCACGCTGGTGGAGGTGGGGAAGTTGTAGATCTCGCCTTCATGGGCATAGTCGCCTTGCCACAGCTGGCGCACCGCCGGGACCATCTCGCGCAGGGCCTTGCCGCCATCGGTGGCCGGCATGCCGCCGGCCATGCGGTCGAACTCGAACTGGTACGCGCCACGGGCCAGGCCCACTTCCATGCGACCATTGCTGATCACGTCGAGCAGGGCGCATTCGCCGGCGACGCGGATCGGGTTCCAGAAGGGCGCGATGATGGTGCCGGCGCCCAGGCGGATTTTCTCGGTGCGTGCGGCCAGGTAGGCCAGCAGCGGCATCGGGCTCGGCGAGATGGTGTACTCCATGGCGTGGTGTTCGCCGATCCACACGGTGCTGAAACCGCCGTCTTCGGCCATCAGGGTCAGTTCGGTGAGGTCTTCGAACAGCTGGCGGTGGCTGACCTGCTCATCCCAACGTTCCATGTGTACGAACAGCGAAAATTTCATGGGGCTTTTCCTCGGAGCTTTGTTGTTTTCGCCCGCCGTGGCAGGCGCTCTAAGTGGAATCAGTCGTCAGAGTCTCAGGCGAAGGCCGGCAGGCTGGCCATCTTGCCGCGGCAATAGACCATCGGGCGGGGCGCCTCCTGCGGGACGATCAGGTTGTGTACCTTGCCGACCATGATGGCGTGGTCGCCGCCTTCGTATTCACGCCACAGTTCGCATTCGATCACGGCGGTGGCGCCAGCCAGGATCGGGTTGCCCAGTTCGCTCAGGGTCCACTCGATGCCGACGGCCTTGTCCTTGCCTTTTTTCGCGAACGCATACGCCTCGGCCTGCTGTTCACCGGAGAGCAGGTGAATGGCGAAGCGCTTGTTCTTCATCAGTACAGGGTAGGAGTCGGAGCTGTAGTTGGGGCAGAACAGCACCAGTGGCGGGTCCATTGACAGGGAGGAGAAGGCGCTGGCGGTGAGGCCGACGATCGAGCCGTCGTCGTCCAGGGTGGTGATGACGGTCACGCCGGAGGGGAAGGAGCCCAGGACGTGCTTGTAGACGGTTGCGTCGATCATCTCGTGTACCTCTGAAAAGGCTGCGGTGGTCCGCGGTTTTTATCGTTGATGTGTCTGATGGTATACCGTAATACCTATATTGCAAGAGGAATTTTCCGTGCGCTGGAGTTCGCGATAAACGGCGCAAGCCCCCGTAATCAAGGGTCTTGGTGTAAACCTTCGGGCTGCAAGTCAGTGTATGGAGCGGATCAGTTGTGGTGAAAATGAGTGGCGCAGTGTTGTCAAACTCTTGGAATACCATAATATGGTCTTCAGCTGAGAGGCCGCCCTGAGCGGTTTCCATACAACGATAAAAACGACCTTTCGAGCTGAATCCTATGTCCCAACCGTCGTCGCAACACCATCTCGTCGAGCAACACACGGTCGATTACGTGCCACCGTCCGAGCGCCATGGGAAGGCGCGCGACCTTTTCACCCTGTGGTTCAGCACCAACATCGCGCCGCTGCCGATCGTCACCGGGGCCATGGTGGTCCAGGTGTTCCACCTGAACTTGCTGTGGGGGCTGCTGGCCATCGTGCTGGGGCATCTGCTGGGCGGGGTGGTGATCGCCCTGGCCTCGGCGCAGGGGCCGCAGTTGGGCATTCCGCAGATGGTGCAGAGCCGCGGCCAGTTCGGGCGCTATGGTGCGCTGCTGATCGTGTTCTTCACCGCATTGATCTACGTCGGTTTCTTCATTTCCAACATCGTCCTGGCCGGCAAGTCGATCCACGGCATCGCCCCTGGCGTGCCGATGCCCGGCGCCATCGTCATCGGCGCCCTGAGCGCCACCGCCATCGGGGTGATCGGCTACCGCTTCATCCATACGCTGAACCGCGTCGGCACCTGGGTGATGGGCTCGGCGTTGCTGGCGGGGTTCATCATGATGTTCGCCCAGGAGCTGCCGGGCGACTTCTTCAGCCGTGGCGCGTTCAACCTGTCCGGCTTCGTCGCCACGGTGTCGCTGGGCATCATCTGGCAAATCAGCTTCTCGCCCTATACCTCGGACTACTCGCGCTACCTGCCCCGTGAAGTCGGCATCGCCAAACCGTTCTGGGCCACCTACCTCGGGGCCACGCTGGGTACCATCCTGTGCTTCAGCTTCGGTGCGGTGGCGGTGCTGTGCGTGCCGGAAGGCACCGATGCCATGGTGGCGGTCAAGCAGGCCACCGGTTGGCTGGGCCCGGTGCTGATGGTGCTGTTCCTGCTCAACATCATCAGCCACAACGCCCTCAACCTCTACGGTGCGGTGTTGTCGATCGTCACTGCGATCCAGACCTTCGCCGCCCACTGGACGCCGAGCATCAAGCTGCGGGTGCTGCTGGCGGGGGTGATCCTGGTGGGCTGCGGTCTGGTGGCGTTGAACGCCTCGGCGGACTTCATCGGCCAGTTCATCGGGCTGATCCTGGCGCTGTTGCTGGTGCTGGTGCCGTGGGCGTCGATCAACCTGGTGGATTTCTACCTGATCAAGCGCGGCGCATACGACATCGCCTCGATCTTCCGCGCCGACGGCGGCATCTACGGGCGTTTCAATCACCACGCGATCATCGCCTATGCCTGCGGCATCCTGGTGCAGCTGCCGTTCGCCAATACGTCGCTGTATGTCGGGCCGTACTCGAACATCGTCGAGGGGGCCGACCTGTCGTGGCTGTTCGGGCTGTTGGTGACAGTGCCGCTGTATTACTGCCTGGCGACGCGTGGCCAACTGCCCAAGGCTGCACGGGTGGTCGACGCCAGGCCGTCATAGCCAGTGGTTCAGACCTTGAACTGCGCCACCAGCCCGTTCAACGCCTGTGCCAATTGCGCCAGGTCCTGGGCCGACGCACGGGTCTGGTTGGCCCCGGCGGTTGTCTGCAGCGCGAGGTCACGGATGTTCAACAGGTTGTGATCGACTTCACGGGCTACCTGCACCTGTTGCTCGCAGGCGCTGGCGATCACCAGGTTGCGCTGGTTGATCGCGGCGATCGCCGTGGCAATCAGCGACAGGGCCTGGTCGGCCGACTGTGCTACCTTCAACGTGCCGCCGGCGCGATCCTGGCTGCTGCGCATGGCACCGACTGCACGTTCGGTGCCGGTCTGGATGCCCCCGATCATCTGCTCGATCTCCGCCGTGGACTGCTGGGTGCGATGGGCCAGTGCCCGCACTTCGTCGGCGACCACGGCAAAGCCACGGCCGGCCTCTCCGGCACGGGCGGCTTCGATGGCGGCGTTGAGGGCCAGCAGGTTCGTCTGGTCGGCAATCGCGCCAATCACCTCAAGCACATGGGTAATCTCGTTGGCGCGGCTGGCCAACTGCTCCATATCCCCGGAGGTGCCGGTGACATCGTCAACCAGGTGGCGGATCGAGGTGAGTGCCTGGTCGACCTGCGCGCGACCGTCGCGGGTGGTGTGGTCTGCCCCTTGCGAGGCATCGGCGGTACTTGCGGCATTGTTGGCCACCTCCTCGACGGCGGCGGTCATCTGGTTGACCGCAGTGGCGGCCTGGTCGATCTCGGTGTTCTGCTGGTGCAGGCTGCGGCTGGTGTCCTCGGTGACACTGTGCAGTTGCTCCGAGGCCAAGGCCAGTTGCTCGGAGGACGCGGCGATCCTGCGCAGGGTATCGCGCAGGTTGTGCTGCATGTCCGCCATGGCATGCAGCAGCAGAGCAGGCTCGTCGTGGCCTTTGATGATGATCGTGCGGGTCAGGTCGCCGCTGGCGATACGTTTGGCCACTTTTACCGCACCGGACAACGGGGCGACGATGCTGTGGGTGAAAAGGCTGGCGATCACGGCCAGCGCCAGGAGGATCAGCGTTACGGCTGTGCCGATCAAAGTGATGGCCTGGTCACCGACTTCGCTGCTACGTAGCGAGGCCGCCTGTGCGGCCTTGTAGTTGTAGGTCACCAATGCCCCCATGGCTTCCACCATGCGTTCGGCGCGCTGCAGCAGTGGGCCGTTGATCTGGCGCCTGGCATCGCTGATGCGCCCGCTGCCGATGGCGGCGAACACCTGCCGTTGCTGCTCGGTGTACTGTTGGCGTGCGGCCAGCAAGGCATCGAACAGCCGACGGTCGTGTGCATCGTGGATGGTCTTCTCGTAGTCTTTGAGATCCTCCTGCACTGCTTGATCGATACGATCGAGCAAGGCAAGGCCGGTACGTTCGTCGCTGTCATGCTCCAGGGCGACGCGCAACGTCGCGGCGCGCTCCTGGGCGAGGGTGTCGGTGATTTCGTTGAGGGCGATCAGGGCGGGTAACCAGTTGGTACGGATCTCGTCCGTCGCCTCGTCCATGTGCTTTGCGACATACAGCGAGACGAACCCCAGTGTCAGTACCAGTGCCGCCAAAAGCGTGAACAGGCAAGTCGCCCGTTTGCCGATTCTAATATTTCTCAACAGCATGGGTGTTCCTTGACGTATGAATGCTAACGTCAGGAGCATGGTCCGACGGTCGGGCACGAGGTAGTGGCAAGGTCCCGCGCGCTACAGCGGTTTTTCCTATTCGTCAGTACCGCAATGCAAGCCCGCTCCTACAGTAACGTTGCAGTAGCTCTGCAAAAGGGGCTTGCCCCTGAGGGTGCTGCCGGTACCTCAGACCTTGAACTGCGCCACCATCCCATTGAGCTCCACCGCCAGGCGTGACAGGTCCTGGGCCGCCGCGCTGGTCTGGTTGGCGCCCGCCGAGGTCTGCATCGCCAGGTCGCGGATGTTCACCAGGTTGCGGTCCACTTCCCGCGCGACCTGGGCTTGCTGCTCCGAGGCCGTGGCGATCACCAGGTTGCGCTGGTTGATGGTGGCGATTGCCTCGGCGATCAGCTCCAGGGCCTGGCCGGCCGATTGCGCCACTTCCAGGGTGCCGCCGGCGCGGTCCTGGCTGCTGTGCATGGCGTTGACCGCCCGTTCTGTGCCGGTCTGGATGCCGTCGATCATCTGCTCGATTTCCGCCGTGGACTGCTGCGTGCGGTGGGCCAGGGCGCGCACTTCGTCGGCGACCACGGCGAAACCGCGGCCCGCCTCGCCGGCACGGGCGGCCTCGATGGCGGCGTTGAGGGCCAGCAGGTTGGTCTGCCCGGCGATCGAGCCGATCACGTCGAGCACCTGGCTGATCTGGTTGGCGTGGCTGGCCAACTGCTCGATTTCTTCGGCGGTGCCGGTCACGTCATCGACCAGGTGCTGGATCGACACGAGCGCCTGGTTGACCTGGTCGCGACCATCGCGGGTGGTGCGGTCGGCGCCCTGGGAGGCATCGGCGGTGCTCACGGCGTTGCTGGCCACTTCTTCGACGGCGGCGGTCATCTGGTTGACCGCGGTGGCGGCCTGGTCGATCTCGGCACTTTGCTGGTGCAGGCCGCGGCTGGTGTCCTCGGTGACTGTGTGCAGTTCCTCGGAGGCCGAGGCCAACTGGTCGGAGGAGGCGGCGATCCGCCGCAAGGTGTCGCGCAGGCTGTGCTGCATGCGGCTCAGGGCGCGCAGCAGCAAGGCCGGCTCGTCGCGGCCGAGCACGGTTATCTCGCGGGTCAGGTCGCCGGTGGCGACGCGCTCGGCCACGGCGACGGCGTCGGCCAGCGGGACGATGATGCTGCGGGTGAGCAGGGTGGCGATGCCGACCAGCGCGAGCAGGATCACGGCGATGGCGGTGATGATCAGGGTAAAGGCTTCGTCGGACGCCGCGCTGCTGCGCTGCGAGGCCTGCTCGGCGCCCTGGGTGTTGTAGGCGATCAGCTCGGCGAGGGCCTTCATCATGCTATCGGCGTATTCGGCCAGCGGGCCGTTGACCAGGCGGCGGGCCTCATCCAGCTGGTCGTTGCCGGCGGCGTTGCGAATGGCTTTCTGCAGGCCGTGGTAACGCTCGCTCAGGCCAATGAAGGTATCGAACAGGGCGCGATCGTCGGCTTCGATGATGGTGTGCTCGTAGGCCTTGAGATCGCTTTCGAGTTGCTGGTTGACCTGGACGATCTTGTCCAGGGTGGCGTGGCGGGCGCTGCTGCTGTCCTCCAGGACACTGCGCAAGGTGAGGGCGCGGGCCCGGCCCAGGTTGCTGCTGACCTCGCCCAGGGCGAGTACCGCAGGCATCCAGGTGATGCGAATTTCGTCGGTGGCGCTGTCCATCCTGCGGGTTTCGTAGAGGGCGACCAGGCCCATGGCCAGGACCAGGATCCCGAGCAGGGTGAACATTCCTGCTGCCCGAATGCCGATCTTAACGTTCCGTAACTGCATGCGACGCTCCTTGACGGTGGCTGCAGGCGTCAAGAGCGCGGACGGACCGGGCTCGGCTGGTAGGGCTCTCGATGCACTGCGAAAGGGTTATATCCTCACGGTTCATGTTGTTTTTTCAGGATGATGACACAGTGCCACTATTTTTGACCAGTCGTTCAATCAAAGCTCGGCTCCCCCGGTATGTCGTCACTTGCTGACCATTAGTATTCATTCCGTCGCAAAAAGGGCCGCAGAGCGGCCCTTTTATGATCATGCAACGATCGGGATTGATGGGTCGGCAGCCGCCAGTGCCTGGGCGCGATCCGCTGCCGGGGGATAGATCCACACCGTGTTGATCTGGCGCTTGAGATGCTTGCCGTCCTGGCCCTGCAGGTGCAGTTCGCGTTCCCAGCCTTCGCTGTAGGCCGCGCCCCATTCTCCCAGATCCAGGCAGGTGACGTACTTGGGCTGGCGATAGATCACCGGCTCCACACCGAGCAGGTCGGCCATGGCGTTGTTGCCAGAATGGCGGCCCATCGGAATGGCGTGCTGGCAGGTCATCAGCGCGTGGTTGCCCTTGTCATCGACGGCGGCGCAGGCGACATCGCCGGTGGCGTAGATGTAGTCCTGGCCAACGACTTTCAGGTGACCGTCGACTTTCAGGCGGCCCAGGCTGTCACGCTCGCCTGCGATCTGGACGGTCAGCGGGCTGGCCTTGACCCCCACGGTCCAGATCACGGTCTTGCTGGCGATGTATTCGCCGTTGTCCAGGGTCACGCCTCCCGCATCCACCGCCACCACCGAGGTGCCCGTCAGCCATTGCACTCCGGCCTGCTCGCTGGCGCTGACGATGGCCGGGGTGATCCCGGCGCCGAGTGCGGCGCCGATGCTGGGACCACGGTCGATCAGCACCACCCGGGCCTGGCCTGCGCCGAGGATGGCGCGCAGCCGGGATGGCAGCTCGGTGGCCGTTTCGATACCGGTGAAGCCACCGCCGCACACCACCACGGTGTTGCGCGCCGGGGAGGCGGGCAGGGTGGCCAAACTGTGCAGGTGCTGCTCCAGGCGAGTGGCCGACTCGATCTGGTCGACATCGAAGGTGTGCTCGGCCAGGCCTGGGACGGCAGGGCGGGCCACTTGGCTGCCGGCGGCGAGGATCAGGCGATCGTAGGCGAGCTGGTGCTGGCGGCCGTCGGTGTCGCGATAGCTGACCTGGCGGGCGTCGCTGTCGATGGTATCGGCGATGCCGTGGATGAACTCCACGCCCACCACGTCGAACAGCGCCTCCAATGGCGCCTGCAAGCTGTGCACGTCGGCTTCGTAGAAGCGTGGGCGAATCCGCAATTGCGGCTGCGGGGCCAGCACACTGATGCGCACGTCGCCGCGCTGGGCCTGGTCGAGCAGGCGGGCGGCGCTCAGGGCGCTCCAGACACCGGCAAAGCCGGCACCGATGATCAGGATACGAGAGGTCATGAAGGTGCTCCGCAAGGTAAGAAAGGGCTTCGACGAAGCATGTGCTGCTTGCCGAATAACTAAGACTGTATTGGTCGTAGTTTAATCCGGCAAGTGTTTTTTACGCATCGGGTTGTTCGCCAACCGCCATGAAACGCGCAGATACCTTTTGTTTACTGGCGTAAAGCGGGGTCTTGATCGGCCAGTCCGACGACGGGCGGCTACGCCCGGCTTTGCTTGCCAGCGCTGAAGGGCGTACTATTTGCGACAAAGTCAGTCGGAGATTCATATGTCCCTCTACAGTGCAGGCGTCGAGTACGGCATCCACTGCCTGCTGTTCCTGGTGGACGAGCGTGGCGACAGCCGCGAGTCCAGCGTGCGCGACCTGGCCGAGCTGCAGGGGGTGCCCCAGGAGTACCTGGCCAAGGTCTTTACCAAGCTCGCCCGGGCCGGGCTGGTGGCCGCGACCGAAGGCGTGCGCGGCGGGTTTCACCTGGCGCGGCCTTCCGACGAAATCACCGTGCTGGATATCGTCACGGCCATCGATGGGCCGAAGAAGCTCTTCGATTGCCGGGAGATCCGCGAGCGCTGCGCGGTGTTCGAGGGTTCGGCGCCGGGCTGGGCGACCGAGGGCACCTGTGCGATCCACGCGGTGATGCTGGGGGCGCAGAAACGCATGGAGGAGGCGCTGGCCCAGCAGACCATCCTCGACCTGGCGCGGCGGTTCGGGCGCAAGGCGCCGGCCGAGTTCGGGCAGAAGGTCAATGACTGGATGAGCGAGCGACGCGACGGGAAAGGCAGTGGTGGCGATATTCCGCTACAGGCGGTTTGACCCTGCATGGTTAGTGTGGTGTTTCACAAATAACGACCATAACTCGCGGCGCTTTTTATTGGTCGTATTTGCAAAACACCACACTAGGGCCGCCACGGAAAATGCTGCTCAACCCCCAGGTAAATCCTTGCCTGGGTGATCCGCCCGCGCGCCTCAAGGCGAGGTAAGCTGACAGGAAAATCCCGCGCGCCGCCCACGGCGCCAGAGAGGTCAGCGTGGCTTCCTACACCTTGCGCCAACTGAAGTACTTCGTCACCACCGTGGAGGCCGGCAGCGTCGCCGAGGCCTCGCGCCAGTTGTACATCGCCCAGCCTTCGATCTCCACGGCGATCAAGAGCCTGGAAGAGAGCTTCGGCGTGCAGCTGTTCATACGCCATCACGCCCAGGGCGTGTCACTGACGCCCAGCGGCAAGCGTTTCTACGCCAAGACCCGGTCCCTGTTGCAGATGGCCCACGAGTTCGAGCAGAACGCCCTGGCCGATAACGACACGGTGGCCGGGCAGATCGACATCGGCTGCTTCGAGACCGTGGCGCCGCTGTATTTGCCGCGGCTGATCGCAGGCTTTCGCGAGCGCTACCCAGGGGTGGACATCCGCCTGCGTGACGGCGAGCAACAGGACCTGATCCAGGGGCTGACGGCCGGTACCTTCGACCTGGCGTTTCTCTATGACCATGACCTGGACGGCACCATCGAGACCGAGCCGCTGATGCCGCCACAGAAGCCCTATGTGCTGCTGCCGGAAAAGCACCGCTTCGCCGGCCAGGCCCAGGTGTCGTTGCGTGACCTGTGTCCCGAGCCGATGATCCTGCTCGACGTGGCGCCCAGCCGTACCTACTTCGTCAGCCTGTTCAACGAACTGGGGCTGACGCCGAACATCGTCTTCAGTTCGCCGTCGATCGAGATGGTCCGGGGCATGGTGGGGCAGGGCTTCGGTTTCTCGCTGCTGGTCACCCGGCCGCACTCGGAGTTCACCTACGACGGGCAGCGACTGGTGACACTCGCAATCGCCGAGCCGGTGACGCTGTCGGGGTTGGCGGCGGCGCACCTCAAGCGTGTGCAACTGACCAAGCCGGCGCAACTGTTCGTGGAATTCTGCCGTGAGGAACTGGCACGGATGTAGGTGCTGACCGCCCGTCGCCTGTAGGACGAAGAAGACCGAACGTTGCCCGGCCAGTGGTTTCTTCCACTAAGGTGCTAGAGGCATTGAGCTGTTGTCATCGTCGGGGCGAATGGACCTGCGTCCCATCATGGGCAATTTCAATTGGCATCCTGCCCGTCGCGGGCGTACCACACCAAACAGGCCATCCAGTACAAGAGAGGGGCGTACCATGTCGTTGATTGGCGTTTCGATGCTTGAGATGCGGCAGATGATCGAACAGGCCTGCCTGCCCGACTGCTGCGAGGTGAGCTGCCCGGACGGCCAGCACCTCACCATTCGCCTGGGTCAGGGCTCGAGCCTGGACGAGTGCCTTACCGTGACGGGCGTGCCGATTGCCAGCCTCAATACCTGCCATGACCTGCTGGGCCTTGTTAGTCGGGTCAAGGCACAACGTGATGCCTCGCCGGGAGCCTGCAAGGCGATTGCCTGAGGTCATTGCAGCTCGAGCAGCAGATTGATGCCGCCGTCGCCGCATTTGACGTGTTCTCGGACCACGCCCCGATAATTGCGCCCCTCCCAGGCGAAGGCGACGCTGTGCGCCTTCTCCACCTTGCCGGGTAGCGGTGGCTCGATATGCAGGCGCAGCGCGGGACGGCCCTGCAGGCTGAGGGCGGCCAACTGGACCTGACACATGGCGCGCTGGGCCACTGGGCCGAACAGGGTATCGCGGACGAAATCCAGCTCCAGGCAAGCGCAAGGGGCACGACAGGGCATCTTCATGGTGGCTTTCCGACGAAAGAGGCATACCTCGAAGATTTGAAGCCTAAAGGCGCGAGACGTTCAAATTATTTCAGTTGGCCCTGGCATTGCACGGTTCCCGTGGGGGCCGGCTTGCCGGCGATGGGCCGCAAAGCGGCCACTCTATCCCTGACACAATGGCGTCGGTGCCTGGCGGGGCTAGCCTGGCCCCTTCAGCGGGTTAACGGTGCGCCGAGAATCTCCAGCACTTTGTCGCGCAACTGGTCGATGCTGAACGGCTTACCGATCAGGTGCATGCCCGGGGGCACGTTGAAGCTCTCGGCGTAGCCACTGGCAAACAGCACCGGTAATGCCGGCCGGCTTTCCCGGGCCTTGGCCGCCAGTTCCTCGCCGCGCAGGTCGGGCAACCCCACGTCGGTCATCAACAACGCCAGCGGTTGCCTGGGATCCTCGATGATCTTCAGGGCCGCGGCAGCGCTGTCGGCCTCGATGGCGGCATAGCCCAGTTCGTCGAGCACTTCGACTATCAGCATGCGAACGATGTCGTCGTCTTCGACTACCAGAAGGTGCATTGTGTGGATCCTGTTTCGATGGATTGTCTCTACTCTGTGCGCAGGGCCATGGCAGAAGTTCCCAAGCTTAACGGCATGGACAAATAGATGGAACGATTGCCACAGACAGGCTTCAAATACTGGCTAAATGCCCTGCCAGTTCCGCGAAAGCTGGTTAGACTCGCTGTATTCGCGGTCGGTCTGGCGCAGGGCAACCCTTACACGATGTAGACGCCGGTCTGTTCAATGGATTTATTTCGCTCGGGCACTTTCACATGATTCAAGCAGCCTCGATGGACCAACGCAGTTTTCGCAAACTGCTGAGCCGCAACGTCGGCCTGCCCCTGGGAGTGGGGCTACTGGGCGCCGTGGCCTTTGTCGCGGTGATCTACTACCTGCTTTCGGCCATGCAGTGGGTCGAGCACACCGATCGGGTGATCGGCAATGCCAACGAGACGATCAAGCTGTCGATCGACATGGAAACCGGCATGCGCGGCTATCTGCTGACAGGCGAAGAGCGTTTCCTTGACCCCTATGAAGTGGCAAAGCCACGCATCTTCGGCAGCCTGGACAGCCTGCGGGGAATGGTGGCCGACAACCCTCAGCAAGTCGACCGCATCGACCGCATTGCGGCGCTGCAGCGCGAGTGGAACACCTTCGGCAACGAAGTCATCAGCCAGCGGCGCAGCCAGCAGGGTGATGTGGTGTCGTCGATTGGCCGTGGCCGCGGCAAGCGCCTGACCGACGAGATCCGCAAGGAGTTCGAGACCTTCATCAACACCGAGCAGCAACTGCGCACGACGCGCAACGAGACGGTCAGCACGGTCACCATGACCGCGATCTCGGCGTTCGTGCTGTTCATCGTAGCCCTGAGCGCGTTGCTCGCCTACCTGGGGCGGCGTGACCTGCTGGCCTTGTCATCGAGCTATGTCGAGAACCTGGAAGCCCAGCAACGCGCCGCCGAGCGCCTGGAACAACAGGCCTGGCTGCGCGCCGGGCAGACCCAGCTGGCCGAGCAGGTGCTGGGTCAACTGACGCTGCCAATGCTCGGCGACAATATCCTGCGCTTTTTTGCCGGTTACCTGGGCAGTGTGGTCGGTGCGCTGTATGTGCGCGATGAACATGGCCAGCTGGTGCGGGTCGCCACCTATGGTCTGGATGCCGAACAGCAGGGCAGCGAACCGCGCGTGGGCGATCATGCCGGCTTGCTGGGCGAGGCGGTGGCCCAGGCGCGGCTGTTGCGCCTGGACGAACTGCCGGAGGACTACTATCGCCTGAGCTCGGGCCTGGGCCGCGGCTTGCCCCGCAGCGGCGTGGTGGTGCCGTCGCAGGACGATGGGCGGGTCAACGGCGTGCTGGAGCTGGGATTCCTGCGTCCACTGCAAGAGCGCGACGTGGAATTGCTGCAGCGAGTCGCCGAAAACCTGGGCATCTCCATCGAAAGCGCCCGCTATCGCCAGCGCCTGCAGGAAGTGCTGGCCGAGACCCAGCAGCTCAACGAAGAACTGCAAGTGCAGCAGGAGGAGCTCAAGACCGCCAACGAGGAGCTCGAGGAGCAGTCGCGGGTGCTCAAGGAATCCCAGGCCCACCTGGAGACCCAGCAGGCCGAACTTGAGCAGACCAATGAGCAACTGGCCGAGCGCACCGAGGCCCTGGACCGCAAGAACAGCGAGCTGAACCAGGCCCAGGTCGAATTGCAGGCCCGCGCCGACGACCTGCAGCGCTCGAGCAAGTACAAGTCCGAGTTCCTTGCCAACATGTCCCATGAACTGCGCACGCCGCTCAACAGCTCGCTGATCCTGGCCAAGCTGCTGGCCGAGAACGCCGAAGGCAATCTCAGCGAGGAGCAGGTGAAATTCGCCGAGTCGATCTATTCGGCTGGCAACGACTTGCTCAACCTGATCAACGATATTCTCGACATCGCCAAGGTCGAGGCCGGCAAGCTGGAAGTGCGCGCCGAAAGCACCCCGCTGGAGCGCCTGGTCGAAGGCCTGCAGGGCATGTTCCGGCCGTTGGCGCAGGACAAGGGCCTGTCCTTCGCCGTGCAGCTGGAGCAGCCGTTGCCGGCGTCCCTGTTCACCGACCGTCAGCGCCTGGAACAGATTCTCAAGAACCTGCTGTCCAACGCCATCAAGTTCACCGAGCGCGGCCAGGTCAGCCTGCGCATCAGCCACCAGACGGGCCTGGGCATCGTCTTTGCGGTGCGCGACACCGGCATCGGCATTGCCGCCGACCAGCAGCAGGCGATCTTCGGCGCCTTCCACCAGGTCGATGGCACCAGCAACCGGCGCTATGGCGGCACGGGCCTGGGCTTGTCCATCTCCCGTGACCTGGCCCACCTGCTTGGCGGACAGATCAATGTCGACAGCAGCCCGGGGCAGGGCAGCGTGTTCAGCCTGATCCTGCCCGAGCACTTCGAGCCCTCCGCGCAGCAGGTCGAGGTGCACAGCCTTCGCCCGGCGGTCGACGAACTGCCGCCGCCACCGCCAGTGCCGACACCCGTGCGCAGCGAGCGTCCGACCCCGGCCTTTGCCGATGACCGCGAGAGGGCGCCGTTCGGCAACCGCTGCATCCTGGTGATCGAGGACGAGCCGAATTTCGCCCGCATTCTCTTCGACCTGGCCCACGAGCTGGGTTACAGCTGCCTGGTTGCCCATGCCGCCGACGAGGGCTTCGAGCTGGCCGCCCAGTACTTGCCCGACGCTATCCTGCTGGACATGCGCCTGCCTGACCATTCCGGGCTCACCGTGCTGCAGCGCCTGAAGGAGCAGGCTAGTACCCGGCACATTCCGGTGCATATCATTTCGGTCGAGGACCGGGTCGAGGCTGCCATGCACATGGGTGCGGTGGGCTACGCGGTCAAGCCCACCAGCCGCGAGGAACTCAAGGCAGTGTTCGGTCGTCTGGAGGCCAAGCTCACGCAGAAGCTAAAGCATATCCTGCTGGTGGAGGACGACGACCTGCAGCGCGAGAGCATCGCCCGCCTGATCGGCGACGACGATATCCAGATCACTGCCGTAGCCATGGCCCAGGACGCCCTGGCGCTGCTGCGCGAGAACATCTACGACTGCATGATCATCGACCTCAAGCTGCCCGACATGCTCGGCAATGAGCTGCTCAAGCGCATGACTGCCGAAGACATTCGCAGCTTCCCGCCGGTGATCGTCTACACCGGGCGCAACCTCACCCGCGAGGAGGAGGCCGACCTGCTCAAGTATTCGCGTTCGATCATCATCAAGGGCGCGCGTTCGCCCGAGCGCTTGCTCGACGAGGTGACGCTGTTCCTGCACAAGGTCGAGTCGCAGCTGTCCAACGAACGCCAGCGCATGCTCAAGACCGCCCGCAGCCGCGACAAGGTGTTCGAGGGGCGCAAGATCCTGCTGGTGGACGATGACGTGCGCAATATCTTCGCCCTGACCAGCGCCCTGGAACACAAGGGCGCCATCGTCGAGATCGGGCGCAACGGGCGTGAGGCCATAGAATGCCTGGAAGCCAACGACGACATCGACCTGGTGCTGATGGATGTGATGATGCCGGAAATGGACGGCTACGAGGCGACCCGGCTGATCCGCCAGCAACCGCGCTGGCGCAAGCTGCCGATCATCGCCGTGACCGCCAAGGCGATGAAGGACGACCAGCAGCGTTGCCTGCAGGCTGGGGCCAACGACTACCTGGCCAAACCGATCGAGCTGGACCGCCTGTTCTCGCTGATCCGGGTCTGGCTGCCGCAATTGGAGCGAATCTGAAATCTTGACCAGTGAACGCAATACAGATATCGAGATCCGGCTGCTGATCGAGGCGATCTACCTCAAGTACAGCTACGATTTTCGCGATTACTCCGGCGCCTCGATCAAGCGCCGGATCCTCCATGCCGTGCGCCAGTTCGACTGCCGCACGGTATCGTCGTTGCAGGAGCGGGTGCTGCACGACCCGGGCATGTTCCTCGAGCTGCTGCAGTACCTGACGATCCCGGTCAGCGAGATGTTCCGCGACCCCGGGCACTTCCTGGCACTGCGCAACGAAGTGGTGCCGCTGCTGCGCACCTGGCCGTCGCTGAAGATCTGGATCGCCGGTTGCAGCACCGGCGAGGAGGTGTACTCCATGGCCATCCTGCTGCGCGAGGAAGGCCTGCTCGAGCGCACCATCCTCTATGCCACCGACATCAATCCACACTCGTTGGAGCGGGCCAAGCAGGGCATCTACTCGATGCAGAGCATGCGTGAGTACGAAGAGAACTACCGCAAGGCCGGAGGCCGGCGCGACTTTTCCGAGTACTACACCAGCGCCTATGGCAACGCCATCATGGACGCCAGCCTGCGTGACAACGTGACCTTCGCCGATCACAGCCTGGCCACTGACAGCGTGTTCTCCGAGACGCAACTGGTGTCGTGCCGCAATGTGTTGATCTACTTCAACAAGGGCCTGCAGGACCGTGCCCTGGGGCTGTTCCACGAGTCGCTGTGCCACCGCGGTTTCCTGGTGCTGGGCAGCAAGGAGTCGGTGGACTTCTCGGCCTACGGCGAGCGTTTCGAGCCGTTGGTGCGGCCCGAGCGGATCTACCGCAAGACATGAACAGCGTGCGTGCGATTGTCATTGGCGCCTCGGCGGGTGGCGTGTCGGCACTGTTCAGCGTGCTCGGCGCGCTGCCCGACGATTTTGCCATCCCGGTGTTGTGCGTGCTGCACCTGCCCGATGATCGCCACAGCCAGCTGGCCGAGGTGCTGCAACGCCGCCTGCGCCGCCCGGTTCGCGAGGCCTTCGACAAGGCGCGGATAGAGCCGGGGCTGATCTATGTGGCGGGGCCGGGCTATCACCTGTCGGTGGAGCGTGATTGCACCTTGTCGTTGAGCCAGGAGGAACCGGTGCATTTCTCGCGACCGGCCATTGATTTTCTTTTCGAGTCGGCCGCCGACGCCTATGGCCCGGAGCTGCTCGGCGTATTGCTCACCGGGGCCAATGAAGACGGTGCCCGAGGGCTTTTGCACATCAGACAAAGCGGTGGCCGGACGGTCGTCCAGGACCCCCGCGAAGCACAGGTCGCGTTGATGCCGGAGGCCGCCCTGGCCCTGCACGACCCGGACCATATTCTTTCCCTGAGCGGTATCGGGCAGTTGCTCGCTACCCTGGAACCCAGCGCATGCTAAGCCACATCACCGCGAAACTGCTGATCGTCGACGACCTGCCGGAAAACCTGCTGGCTCTGGACGCCCTGATCCACGGCGATGACCGCGAGGTGTACCAGGCCCAGTCCGCCGACGAGGCGTTGTCGCTCCTGCTCGAGCACGAGTTCGCCCTGGCCATTCTCGATGTGCAGATGCCGGGCATGAACGGTTTCGAGCTGGCCGAGCTGATGCGCGGCATGGAGAAGACCCGCAACATCCCCATCGTCTTCGTCAGCGCCGCCGGGCGCGAGATGAACTATGCCTTCAAGGGTTACGAGAGCGGGGCGGTGGATTTCTTGCACAAACCACTGGAAACCCTGGCGGTGAAGAGCAAGGTGTCGGTGTTTGTCGACCTGTTCCGTCAGCGCAAGGCGCTGGACCGTCAGTTGCAGGCCTTGGAGCAGGGCCGCCAGGAGCAGGAACTGTTGCTCAACCAGTTGCAGCTGGCCCGTGGCGAGCTGGAGCGGGCGGTGCGCATGCGCGACGACTTCATGTCGATCGTCTCCCATGAGGTGCGTACGCCACTCAACGGGCTGATCCTGGAAACCCAGTTGCGCCGCATGCACCTGTCCCGCGGCAACCTCGCGGCGTTCAGCGAGGACAAGCTCAAGGCCATGGTCGAGCGCGACGAGCGTCAGATCAACAGCCTGATCCGCCTGGTCGAGGACATGCTCGATGTCTCGCGGATTCGCACCGGCAAGCTGTCGATCCGGCCGCGCACCTTCGACCTTGGCCAGCTGGTACGCGGGCTGGTGGAGAACTTCGCCGCCCAGGCCAGCGCGGTGGATACCGTCATCGAGCTGCAGCGTTGCGATGCCTTGCAGGGCGAGTGGGACGAATTCCGGATTGAACAGGTGGTGGCTAACCTGTTGTCCAACGCCTTGCGCTACGGCAATCGCAAGCCTGTGCAGGTGCGGGTGTTCGAAGAGGATGCCATGGCCTGCGTGCAGGTGCAGGACCAGGGTATCGGCATCGATGCGCAGAACCAGCAGCGGATCTTCCAGCAGTTCGAGCGTGTCGCCGCGCAGCAGGCCAGTGGCGGCCTGGGCCTGGGGCTGTACATTTCCGAGCAGATCATCCTCGCCCATGGCGGGCGGATCCAGGTCCACAGCCAGGTTGGAGCAGGGTCGACGTTCACTGTCCAGCTGCCGCTATCGGTATTGCCGCACGCCTGTGACCAGACCCGGGCAACCTCTGCGTAAAGCTACGGTCTGATAGCCAACCTATTGAATTTGAAGGCGTTGTCATGAGTGAAGATGCACAAGACGTGGTACTGGTGGTCGAGGACGAGCCGGCGATCCGCATGATCCTGCGCGATTACCTGGCAGGCGAGGGGTACCACGTGCTGGTGGCCGAGGATGGCGAGCAGGCGTTCGCGATCCTGGCCAGCAAGCCGCACCTGGACCTGATGGTCACCGATTTTCGCCTGCCGGGCGGGATTTCCGGGGTGGAGATCGCCGAGCCTGCCGTGAAACTGCGGCCTGACCTGAAGGTGATCTTCATCAGCGGCTACCCGGCGGAGATTCTCGAGTCCGGCAGCCCGATCGCGCGCAAGGCGCCGATCCTGGCCAAGCCGTTCGACCTGGATACCCTCCACGAGCAGATCCAGGCGTTGCTGCGCTAGCTGCGAGCACGTGGCCGGTTAAAGTGGGAGCGGGCTTGCCCCGCGATGGCGCGCATGCAGGATGGCACCGGCGGGGCCGGTGATCGCGGGGCAAGCCCGCTCCCACGCAGCCCTGTGGAGCCTGCGACGAGGCTTACCCGATCTGCGTACGCAGCAAAGCCATGGCCCGGTCAACCTGCTGTTCGTCGTTGAGCAGGCTCGGTGCGAAGCGGATCACCGGCCCTGCGTCGCGATCCACGGCATCGACCATGACCTTGTTGGCGTTCAGGTAGGCGGCGACGGCATCGGGATCGCGATCCTTGATGCGGAAGAAGGTGAAGCCTGCGGAGAACTCGCGGCTGGCCGGAGTTACCAGCTCCACGGCGCGGTGTTCGGCGAGCCGCGCCTTGAGGTAGTCGTTGAGCTGGTGGATACGCGCCTGGACATCGGCCTTGCCCAGCTCCAGGTGCAGCTTGAAGGCCTCGCCCAGCGCCCAGCGGTGCTCAAAGGCGTGGTACCCGCCCGGGGTCATGATGGTGCCAAAGTCCTCGTTGCGCGAAAAGGTGGCGAAGGTCGGTGTCAGGTGCTGCATCTGCTCGGACGCCGCGCAGATGATCCCGGTCCCGCGTGGGCCGAACATCCACTTGTGGGTGCCGGCGATGAAGTAGTCGCAGTTGAAGTCGGCGAAGCGGGCGTTTTCCACGCCGAAGCCATGCACGCCATCGACCACGTAGACAATGCGCTCGGCCTCGTCGCGGTTGCGGTTGTGCTGGCGCACCAGCTCGCCGATAGCGCCCACCGGCAGCTTGACGCCGCTGCCCGAATGCACCCAGGTCATGCCCAGCACCCGGGTTTCAGGGCGAATGCTGCGGTCGATCACGCTCAGCACCCGGTCGGTGGACACGTCGCCCGGTTTGTCGAACAGGCGCAGCTTGCGCACCTGGGTGCCATGCTGGCGCTGACGGAAGGCCAGGCAGTTGTGGGTCGAGTAGTGCTCGTGCTCGGTGGTCAGGATCTCCTGGTGCGACGCCACGTGCAGGCCGCCATAGATCATGCCCAGGCCCTCGGTGGTGCTGCCGGTAAGGGCGACCTGGCGGGGACGCACGTCCAGATAGCGGCCTGCCCACTCGCGGACCTCATCCTCGCGCTGCCATTCGTACTGGCTCTCCCAGTCCATGCACACCGCAGGGTTGTGGTCGAGGGTGGCGCGGTGGCGGTCGATCGCATCCTGTACCGGCCGCGGGTGGGCGGTGATCAGGAAGTTGGCGAAGTGCGCGACATCCGGCGCCAGGGGGAACAGTTGGCGCAACTGACGCCATTTGTCCGGGCCCTGCAATGACGCCGGGGTGGCGGTGGCGGCCAGGGCGCTTGGCAGCAACGGCAGGCTGGCCGCCAGGGCGGCGGCCTGCTTGAGGAAGGCGCGCCGATCAGTCATGGCGGGTTTCCTGGGCGGTATTGGCGAGCTGGGCCACGGGGTTGGCGGCTTTCTGCACCTGCCCCCAGACGCGCAGGAAGTTGCCTGCCCAGAGCTTGGCAATATCGGTTTCGGAATAGCCACGGGTCAGCAGTTCGGCGGTCACGTTGCGGATCTCGCCGACGTTCATGAAACCGGTGACGCCGCCGCCATCGTTGAAGTCGGAGCTGATACCGACGTGGTCGATGCCCATCTTCTTCACGGCGTAGTCGATGGCGTCGACATACTCCTTGAGGCCGGCGCGAGGCTCCTCGTCGACGATGGCGTACAGGCTGCTGGCGTATTCGCCGAAGCGCGCCTCCGGCCAGATGGCGATGATCGGGTCGCCCGGCATCAGTGCGTTGGTCAGGCCTTGCAATGGCTGCAGGTCGAAGCGTGCGCGCAGGGCTTCGAGTTTTTCCAGGGTCGGCTTGCTCAGGGGCTTGAGGTAAGTGGTGAAGGCCACCACCTGAAGCACGCCGCCGCTGTCCTTGATCAGTTGCATCTCTTTGTCGGACAGGTTGCGCGGAATGTCCACCAGTGCCCGTGGCGCCGAATGCGAGGCCACGAACGGCGCGCGGCTCAGGCGGGCGACGTCTTCCAGGGCCAGGGTGGACATCTGTGACACATCGATGATCACGCCCAGGTCGTTGAGCCGCTTGACCGCCTGCTCGCCCAGTGGCGACAGGCCGCCGAAGGCGTCGGGGGTGTCGTTGAAGAATGGCAGTGGCCGCGAGGAATCGGCCCAGGCGTTGTTGCCGGTGTAGCTGAAGCCGAACATGCGCATGCCGCGCTTGGTCCACAGGTCGAGCTGTGACAGGTCGCTGCCCAGCGGGTAGGCGTTGAGCATGCTGATGAAGATGGCGAATTTGCCTTCGCCGTTCAGGCGCCGGAAGTCGTCCGGTGTGTAAGCGATGCCGACCTGGTTGGGGAAGTCGCGCACAATGCCGCTGATGATCTTGTAGCGCACTTCCTGCTGGTTGCGGGCCTCGTCGATGAAGCCAGGGGTGGGGCGGTGTGGCGCGTTCGGGCCGTTCCACAGCTCCGGCCAGCCGAAGACGGTCAGCGCCGCGCCGGACAGCCGGCCCTTGGCCGCCTTGGCCAGGTCGAACTGGCCACGGCCGTCCTTGTCTGCTTCGTAACCGGTGCTGCCGTAGCCCAACGGCACGGTGACATGGCTGTCGAAGGAGAGCATGTGCTCATGCAGGTCGTTGGCCTGCTGCACGATTGCACGGGGGTAGCCGCCGTCCTGTTTCCAGAAGTAATAGCCGGCGGCTCCACCCAGGGCGGCCACCAGGGCCAGGGGCAGGCCGATGTACAAGGCTTTGCGGGAGCGGGTCTTGGTCATTGCCATCTCGTTGCAGGGCTGATCGGTTCCGGCCTGGCGGCGCGGTGGGCGCTAGGGCAGGGCTCGGGTATCAGGTGGACGAATGGCGGGCGGGTAAATTTATCGGTGGGCGAGCATCAAGTTTGCGCGCGTGGCGCCGATACTCCAGTCATTGAAAGGACCCACCGTGGAGGATTAAAGGAATGGTAGGTATCAACAACGTCAGCAGCAGCATCGCCACGCAACTGGTCAAAGGGCAGGCCAAAGAAGACGAGAAGTCGCCGGCTACTGTCGCGGTAGACCTCAAAGGCACCGACGAATCAGGCAAGCCTGCCGGCGCAAAGAAGGCCGAGGATGACGAGGGTAGCGGCGAGCCGTCGTACATTCAGCAAATGCGCGAGATGATCAGGCAATTGCAGAAGCAGATGGCCGAAGAGCAGCGTCAGCTGGCGAAGATCGCCGCGCAGGAAATGGACGACACCACGAAAGCGACGATGATTCTCGCCAAGCAGTCGAGCATTGCCACCTTGAGCGGGCAAATACAGGCAGCGACCGCGAAGTTGCTTGATGCACTGACCAAGACCGGCGGCAACAGTGCCGGTGGCATGGTATCCACCCAGGCCTGAAAACCCCCGGTTTCATCCCACAACGCCCCGCTTGCGCGGGGCGTCGTCGTTTCAGTCCTGCGCCAGGCGCGCACGCTGTCTTTCGCTCTTGTATTGCATGGCCACCGCCGGCGCAGGCTTGGCACTGCCGGTTTCCAGCCACTGGCGCATGCGGCTGGCGTCGGCGAAGTGGGTGTACTTGCCGAAGGCGTCGAGGATCACCATGGCCACCGGCCGGTTGTCCATCTTCGTCAGCAGCACCAGGCAGTGCCCCGCCTCGTTGGTGAAGCCGGTCTTGGTCAGCTTGATGTCCCAGTTGCTCTTGTTCACCAGGTGATCGGTGTTACGGAAACCCAAGGTGTAATTGGGCTTGCGGAACGCCACGGTCTTTTCGCGGGTGACCGACAGCTCGCTGAGCATCGGGTACTTGCGCGAGGCCATCAACAGCTTGGCCAGGTCCTGGGCGGTGGAGACGTTCAAGGTCGACAGGCCGGTCGGCTCGACGTAGCGGGTGTGGCTCATGCCCAGGCTGCGGGCCTTGGCGTTCATCGCCTTGATAAACGCGCCGTAGCCACCGGGGTAGTGGTTGGCCAGTGAGTTGGCCGCACGGTTTTCCGACGACATCAGGGTGATCAGCAACGTCTCGCGACGGTTCAGCTCGCTGCCCAGCCGTACCCGGGAATACACGCCTTTCATCTCCGGGTTGTTGGCGATGGTCATGGTGAGCATCTCGTCCATGGGCAGCTTGGCGTCGAGCACGACCATCGCGGTCATCAACTTGGTGACCGAGGCGATGGGGCGCACGCGATCGGCGTGGCTGGAATACAGCTCCTTGTTGGTGTTGAGGTCGATCAACAGGGCGCTGCCGGACGCCAGGTGCAGTTTGCTCGGGTCACGCTGGACCTGGGCCGGGGGTTGTGCAGCAGCGGTCGACGGTAGGGTCGCGGTTCCTGTGAGCAACAGCAGCAGGCTGAGGATGGACAGGGAAGTTTTCACGTTGAGGCTCACTAAATGTTGGTATGTCGTTGGCTGTGCAAGGGTTTCCCCCAAAAAACCGTTGCATTCTGGAGTATGGCCGAACGGCTGTCGAATGCCTTATATCCAAAGGGCGTAACGTGAACGAAATTTAATCCGGTACCAATTCTGCACCAATGACTGCCGATTCCCCCTTGGCAAGCTCGGACAAGTCACTCGCTGAATTCATTGAAGTGGGGAAGACGCTGGCGGGCAGCGCCGATTTGAGCTATTGCTTCGATCTTGAACAACCACTCAAGGCGCGTGAGATGAAGCGATTACTGCTGTTGGCTTTGCTGGTAGCGTCAGGCGCGGCTCAGGCTGGTATTCCACTGCTGAACGCAACATGCCCTGGGAAAATTGAAGTCCACGCGGACGAGGGCGGCCCGATCTACATCAATGGCAAAGAGGGCAAACTGAAGAAGTTCAACGAGAACTACTTCGAAGCCAAAGCCAGCGGAGTGACCATTTCGATATCGATCAACCCGGACGGCTCCCCGAGCGTCTCATACACCGGAAGGAACCGGGCCAACGGCATTTGCCAGGTGAAGGCGCAGGGCTCTTAGGCTCTGTATGAAAAGCCTTGATACTCGGTGATGCTGCGTTGAAAACAGCCTGGTGCGCCAGCCCGGTCGGAATGCTCATTTACAACCCGTAAAGTCGGCGCGACTCCGACCGTTCCTCGGCTGTTTTCGCCTTGCCTGACCTTCGTCTCAAGGCTTTTCATACAGAGCCTAGATCGAAGTTACGATCGCAAGAGCCAGCTGCTCATCAGACATATAAGGTTGGCTGTAGGCTGAATGGTAGTACCGGACAGCTTGCTCAAATTGAGCTCCCCGTATCTCGCCACCTGAACCGATAAACGCCAGTGCGTCGGCTTTTGCCGATTTCATATTGGTATTCCAGACCGTCAGCGCCGTGGTCCCCCCAACAATTATAAAGGGGAGTAGTGTCGTACCATACGTCGCACTTTCGAATGGATCACTCGTTTCGTGCGCCATTGTAGGAGTGCAAGCACAGGCCAATAAAATCATGCCTAGAGTTCTCAAGAGGTCCATCCCCAACTTGCTTCCTGCTGCCCGGTAGAAGGGCGCTACCATAGCAGGGAAACAGGTTTCTGGCGTTACGCTCTGTACGTAAAGCCTTGATGTAACGTCAAGCAAATTTAACCCGGCGCGCTTGGCGCCGCCCCTCCATGGTCAACCGGACGACCTGCCATGACACTCGGTATCGATTTCACCGACCAGGCGACCAGCCTGCATCACGATGCAATTCTAAAACCCTTGCGCGCATTCAACGATGGCGTGATCGGCTCGCCCGGCGCGGCCACTGTCGCCTGGACGCTACGCGATCCTGCCAACGATGAAATCGTCGGTGGCCTTTATGCCAGGCTCGGCGGGGGCTGGATGTTCGTCGAACTGCTGGTGGTGCCCGAGCGGATGCGCGGGCAGGGCTGTGGGCGTGAACTGATGGCCAGGGCCGAGGCTCTGGCGAGGGAGAAGGGCTGTGGCGGGATCTGGCTCGACACCTTCAGCTTCCAGGCGCCGGACTTTTACCGCAAGCTGGGGTTCGAAGTCTTTGGCGAGATTGCCGATTTCCCGCCTGGACATACCCGCTATTTTCTGCACAAGCGCCTGGCCTGGCTCGCGGGGACTTAACCAACCCGCAACCAGATCGCCGAGGCGTCGTCGCTCATCTTGAAGCGCGGATAGCGCAGGCAGGCCGCATCGTCGTGCTCGATGCCGCGCAACGTGCGCGCCAGGTCATCGAGGCCATGAGCCAGCAGGCGCTCGATGAAACCGGCCGGGTCGTAGGCCCGGTAGGTGTCGAACAGCGCCGCGAAACCGTCACTCATCAACAGGATATCGTCGCCTCGGGCCACTGGAGCGCGACTGTAGAGCGTCCCTTCCCGGGACAACTGGGCATCGATGCCTAGCACGGCCCGGGGGCGTTCACGGGCTACCCGTCGGTCAGCCAGCACAGCTGGGGTGCGCACGCCATGGGCGCCGGTGCCGGGGCCAAGTGCCGTAGCCTCGGCACGCTCGGCCTCGCGGTCGGGCTCCGGGGTGAGGAAGTGAATTCCGCGCGCGCTGCGGTGCAGCACCACGCAGTCGGCCAGGTGCGCGCAGACCAGCTCTTCGCCTTCCAGCGCCACGGCGGCAAAGGCGGCACGTGGCAACTCCCAGGTGGCCACGGGCTCACGCTGGCGGTCTTGCAGATAGGCGTGGGCGATCGAGTCGAAGACTGACGCGCAGACCTGCCGCAGCGGCCCCGACGCCATGGCGAAGGCACGCTGGGCCGTGGCCGAGAGCCAGGCCGCGCCGCCGCGTTCACCCAGCAGGCCTGGGGCGCCGAGGTCGGTGGCGCCGTCGATCACCCAGGCATGACGGTCGGCACTGCCGAGGCGGTCGTCATTGGGCACATCGGTCTTGCCGGCCAGGCTCAGGGACTGGATCAGGTCGAAATGCATGGAGAACTCCGGATCGATGGGGTGCGACAACCTTGAACGCTGGGCCACCGAGCGTCAAATATCAGGGCGTGGGTGGGCGGTCCCAGCAGTCGCTGTCCAGGGCGCAGACGCCGTACTGCCGGTCCATCTGCGCCATGCGCTGCAGGTGGGCGTCGATGATGTCGCGGTTTACTTCGCTGTCGATGATGTAGCGGCTGTAACGATCGATCAGGCGGAGCTTCCAGTCCTCGCGAGTAGCTGCGTCCAATGTGTCGGGCGCGTTGGCCAGGCGTTGCAGGGTGAGGTCGTCGACGCGCTTGAGCTGATCGGTGAAGGTAGCGATGTAAAGGGCACGCTGCGCTTCCTTGTGGCGCAGGGTGTCGGCATCGAAAGCATCGAGGTTACGTTGCCATTGCGTCCAGTAGGCGTCCGGCAGCTGAAGGTCGCGCTTCTGGCGCAGCTTGGCGACGACCTGCGCATTGCTCTGGCGCGGTGCTGGTTGGCGGTTCTGGCTGGCCAGCGGATCCCGGGCGAGCGCCTGGGCGATCCAGGCATTGCGCGCCTCGCTGTCCGGCAGAACCGGGCCCAGTGGCGGGGCGTTGTCGGTGGTGGCGCGAGGCAGGCCATTGCAGCCGGTGAGTGACAGGAACAGCGACAGGATCAGCAGGGCCGGGAGGTTGTAACGCAACTTGAATCTTCCTTGAGTAACCGCACAATCAGGGCGGATGCACGAGAGGTATCGGCGCTTGCGCGGCTGACTTGAGCGCTCAGCCGAGGTGCTTGGCCATTTCCGTGGTAGGCGCCCAGCCCATGCCGGCGTAGACCGGGCGGCCCACCGCGGTGGCATGCAGGACGGCAAAGCCCAGGCCGCGCCGGGTGAACTCTGCCTCGGCCAGACGCATCAGTTTCGACGCCAGCCCCCGGCGGCGATGGGAAGGTTCCACGTAGACATTGAGCACATAGCCGCGCTGGTCGTGACAGGGATGCGCCGGGTGCGGCGGCCAGTCGATCGACATCAGGCCGATGGCCGCCACCGGCTGCTCGTCATCCAGCAGCACGAACCCGTAGTAACGACCATCGGCCAGGCGTGGTTGCAGCCAGGGCCGGAAGTGTTCGGTCATGGTTTGCAGGTTTAGAGGGTCGCCACCGGCCTCCAGGAACATGGCCTCGCGTTGGGCGCAGACCATGGCCTGGTCGCCCGGCAGCAAGCGGCGCAGGACCAGCCCGGGAAAATCGCTGGTGGTGGGCAGTTCGTTCATGGCAGCTCCCTTGGTTACAGGCTTCGATCCTAGGCGTGGCGGACAATTGCCGTTAGAC
Source organism: Pseudomonas sp. WC1 (assembly GCF_050586565.1). NCBI lineage: Bacteria > Pseudomonadati > Pseudomonadota > Gammaproteobacteria > Pseudomonadales > Pseudomonadaceae > Pseudomonas > Pseudomonas sp. WC1. The sequence continues at coordinate 100,223 of NZ_JBOBDQ010000007.1, read as the reverse complement.
ACAGATGGCGAGCAAACCCGGCATACAGCACCCTTGTTGCTGTCTGCGTTTATTTCAAAGTGTTCGCCACGAAGGCTTTTGCGCCTATGAAATCGAGCGCCGCGCGGGCGGCGCTCGATTTCATAGGCGCTGTAAGGGTTGCGGCGGGCACCTGGAGGCCTGCTCTTCACCGAGCAGGACCTGTGGCGGCAAGCGCCAGGTTGCGCCGGCACCTTCTACCTGGTGATCGAGGACGTCGAGGGTTACTACGCCAAAGTCCGTGAGCAGGCGGACATCGCCTGGCCATTGCAGGACACGGCCTATGGCTCGCGTGAATTCGGTGTGCGCGATTGCAACGGCTACTACCTGGCGTTCAGCCAGCGCCACGGTGACGCCGTGCAAGCCGCATGGGTCGCCTCCTGAGCCAGGGGAGCTGACTGGTCAGCCGTTGATCGCGCTTGCCCAGGGCAGGTGGATCCGGGGACTAGACTCGTGGGCAGTGAGACCCGCCCAGGAGAGCGCCCATGACCGCCAAGAACACCGTTTGCCTGTGGTACGACAACGACGCCGAGGACGCGGCGAACTTCTACGCCAGCACCTTTCCCGACAGCCGCGTGACCGCGGTGCACAAGGCGCCCGCCGACTACCCTTCGGGCAAGGCGGGCGACGTGATCACCGTCGAGTTCACCGTGATGGGCGTGCCCTGCATCGGCCTGAACGGCGGCAAGGCGTTCAGCCACAGCGAGGCGTTCTCGTTCCAGGTGGCGACCGACAGCCAGGAAGAGACCGACCGCTACTGGAACGCCATCGTCGGCAATGGTGGCAGTGAAAGTGTCTGTGGCTGGTGCAAGGACAAATGGGGTCTGTCCTGGCAGATCAGTCCACGGATACTCACCGAGGCCGTTGCCAGCGCTGATCACGGCGTGGCGAAGCGGGCGTTCGAGGCGATGCTGCAGATGGGCAGGATCGATATCGCCGCCATCGAGAAAGCCATCAAGGGCTGAACCGAGGGGCGCCTCAGTGCACGCGCTTGCGTTCGCTGACGCATGCCCTCGCTTGCTCGGCCAGCGTATCCAACCGTGCGTCGCGCAGCCGTTCGGCCTCGACCATCGTCGCCTCGCCCTGCTGCTTGAGCAGGTAGGCATGGATCTGCCGCACCTCGACGGTCTGGTAGATCGGCGCGATGTCCAGTCGCCCGATCAGTGCGTCGCTGGCCTTGCCGGTACTGCTCATCAATACCTGCGGCCCGGCGCTGGCGACTACCTGCAGGCCCATGTTCTCGAACCACGGCACTTGCTGGGCAAAGGCGCTCAGCTCGACACAGGCATAGCGGCCACGCACGGCATCCAGCAGGCCACGGGCGATGCCTTGGCGGCGGTGGCTGGCGTCCACGGCGAGGTAGGCGAGGGCGCAGGCTTGCGGGTTGTCCTGGGCCGGCAGTACCAGGGCAAAGCCGAGCAACCGGTCCGGCGCGTCGGCATCCAGGGCGAGGGTCAGTTCGACCCGCAGGCCGCGGTTGCCGTCCAGGGCCATCAGGTACTGGTGCACCTCCAGGCCGACACCATATTGGTACAGCGGGTACAGCGGGTTGTCCGGGCTGATGGCGACGCTGCTGAGCTGACCGACATGGTCGATCACCAGTTGGCGGATCTGGTTCTGGAAGGATTCGGGCGGCACGCCGTCAAGGCGGCGGAGGATGAACATCGCGGGTGGAACTCCGGCAAGGTGTGAAACACCCGCCCCGGACGAGGCGGGTGTCCATTCTACCCGCAGATGCTAGCGCAGCCCAGCCAGCATCAGGTCGAGGTTCTGCACGGCGGCGCCCGACGCGCCCTTGCCCAGGTTGTCGAACACCGCGGTCAGCAGCACCTGGCCGTGCTCGGGGTTGGCGTACAGGGCCAGGCGCAGGTCATTGCTGTCGTTCAGCGCCTGCGGGTCGAGCGCCGCGGCCGCGCCATGCTGGTGCAGGGGCATGACCTGCACGTGCCGGGCACCCTGGTAGTGTTGTTCCAGGCAGGCTTGCAACTGCTCGGCGCTGACGCCGGGCAGCAGGCGCAACTGCAGGGGGATGCTCAGCACGATGCCCTGGCGGTAGTCGCCGTAGCCAGGGACGAACACCGGCCTTGCGCTGAGCCCGGCGTGTCGCTGGATCTCCGGCACATGCTTGTGGGCCAGTTCCAGGCCGTACAGCTGCAGCGTCGGCAGGTAATCATCGCTGCGCCGTTCATGGCGCTCGACGGCGGCACGGCCACCGCCGGAGTAGCCGGAAATGGCATGGATGCTCAGCGGGTAGTCGGCGGGCAGCAGGCCGGCCTGGACCAGCGGATGCAGCAGGGCGATGGCGCCGGTGGGGTAGCAGCCGGGGTTGCTGACCCGGGTGGCCGTGGCGATGCGCTCGGACTGCTCGGCGTTCAGCTCCGGCAGGCCGTAGACCCAGCCTGGAGCTGTACGGTGCGCCGAGCTTGCGTCGATCACCCGCACCGCCGGGTTGCGCAGGGTGGCCACGGCCTCGCGGGCGGCTTCGTCGGGCAGGCAGAGCAGGGCGATGTCGGCGCTGTTGATAGCCTCGCTGCGACGGGCCGGGTCCTTGCGCTCGGCCTCGGGCAGGGTTAGCAGGCGCAGGTCATCGCGGCCTTGCAGGCGGGCATGGATCTGCAGGCCGGTGGTGCCTTGGTCGCCATCGATGAAGACGAGGGGTTGGTGCATGTCGATTATCCGGTGACGAGGGTGATGGCTAATCCTCGCCGCTCACTGGACGAAAGAAAATTTGAATATCATGATGGCCACGTTCAGTAATCCTGAATTGATAGCCGCTCCTGCGAGATCCCATGCGAGAAATCAGCCTCGACCGCCTGCGCACCCTGGTGGTGATCGCCGACTGCGCGTCCTTCGCGCAGGCCGCCCGCCAGCTCAACCTGGCGCCCCCGACCATCAGCCTGCATGTGGCCGAACTGGAGGCGCGCATCGGTGCCCCATTGCTCACCCGCATGCGCGGCCAGGTTCGCCCCACGACCGTCGGCGCGACGCTGCTGGCCCGCGCCCGGCGCCTGCTGGCCGATGCCGACCAGGCGCTGGACGAGGTGCGCCGCCAGGTCGAGGGCCTGACCGGCCGGGTGCGCCTCGGCGCCTCGACCGGCGCCATCGCCCACCTGTTGCCCCAGGCCCTGGAAACCCTGCGGGTGGACCACCCCGGGATCGACGTGCAGGTCCAGGTGCTGACCTCGCAGGCCTCCCTGGCGCGTCTGCGCGAAGGCACCCTGGACATCGGCCTGGTGGCGCTGCCGCAGGTGGCGGGCAAGGGCTTGAGGATCACGCCGTGGCGGCGCGATCCGATCATGGCCTACGTGCCCGCCGACTGGCAGCCGCCGGCGCGGGTCACCCCGGCTTGGCTGGCCGGTAGGGCGCTGATTCTCAACGACAGCACCACCCAGCTGTCGCGGGTCACCTCGGAGTGGTTCGCCACGGCGGGGCTGTACCCCGAGCCGCGAATCGAGCTGAACTACAACGATGCGATCAAGAGCCTGGTGGCCGCCGGGTACGGGGCCACCTTGCTGCCGCAGGAAGGTGAGGTGCGTCAGCCGCAGGCGCGCATTGCCCAACGGCCGCTGCGGCCAGGTTTGTGGCGCCAGCTGGGCATCGCCTGCCGCGAAGGTGAGGTGGAGCGGGCGACCGGGCATGTACTGGAGGCACTTGGGCGGTTGCGCCAGTGACATTTTCAAGGGTCCTGCGGATCGTGCCCCAACGATTGCAGAAACAATGAGAACAGCTCCGGTTGCGACGAGATGTCCAGCTTGGCGTAGAGGTGCCGGCGGTGCACCTTGATGGTCTCCGGTGAAATGGCCAGCCGCTCGGCCATGGCTTTCGATGAATAACCGCGCAGGATAAGCCGGGCGATCTCCAGCTCGCGCTCCGACAGCACCTTGGCGCCGAACAGGCTCATGGCGTCGCGCACCTGGTGGGCCATGCCCGCCGCTGGCGCCGGGCGCAGGCTGTGCTGCTGCCAGTGCTGGGTCATCAGCGCGACCACCCACGGACATACTAGCGCCAGCAGGCCGTGGCTGGCGCTGTCGAACCGTTCGCGCCGGCCCAGCGACAGGGACAGGGCGCCGCTGTCGCCGAGCTGGACGATGAACTGCACCTCGTCCTCCAGGACATGGTCGTGGAAGTACTTGAGGTAGTACTCGCTCTGGCGGAACTGGTCCGGCGCCACTTCTTCCAGGCGATGCAGGCCATCGCCGATGCGCTCCTGGCAGGCCTGGTAGAACGGGTCGAGCTGATACAGGCCACTCAGGTACAGGGCCATGGCCTCGGGGTTGCCTTCACCCCGCGCGTCGAAAATTTCCAGTGCCCGGGGCAGCCCGGTACGGGGGTAGAACATCGCCAGGGCATTGTCGAATGCCAGCCATTGCTGCAGCAGCAGGATCAACTGGCGCCAGAAGCGCGGCTGGCCGATCTGCTCGACGGTGCGGGCAAGGCCCGCGTGGGCGCTGGCTTCGGTGAACAGGTGGTGCATGGGCCCCCGTGGCTTACGCCAGTTGCAGGTCAGGTATATCGCAGATTTCCCGATCGCAATGGGTGCGTGGGAGCGGGCTTGCCCCGCGATGGCGTCGGATCAGGCAACCCTGAGTCATCGCGGGGCAAGCCCGCTCCCACAAGTTTCGACCTGCGATTGCGCAGTCTCGGGAGGTTTCCCGCTCCCCGTCAAGGGGCGTACCCCCTAAGGGTAATTGGCCAAAGGCTTGTCCAGGCCTACAGTCCGGCTCAGGTCCAGCGGCCGCGCGACCGGTTTTCCCCTCACAACCAATAACAATCAGAGGAAAAACGCCATGAGCTCCAGCGAAGAGCCCGCAAGCGCGCTCAAGCAGCGCCTGGGTGTGTTCGACGTGGTCGCCATCACTGTTTCCGCGGTGACCCCGGCCAGTTCCGTGTTCGTCATTGCCCCGTTCGCCATCCAACAGGCCGGCAGTGGTGCGTTTCTGTCCTTCATCATGGCGGGTGCGCTGGCGTTGATGTTCGCCTGGTGCTACGCCGAACTGGGGCGCGCGCACAGCTCTGCCGGCGGCGAGTATGTGTACGCCAAGCGCGTGTTCGGCGGGCTGGCGGGCTATGCCACCTTTCTCACCGTGCTGGCCTCGATGCTGTTCATTCCGCCAGTGCTTGCAGGTGGCGCCGCCACCTACCTGAACAATGCCCTGGGCACGCGTTTCGACACCCAGACCGTGGCGCTGGTGATCGTCGTCTCCAGCTATGCGCTGGGTATTCTCAACATCCGCCTGAATGCCTGGATCACCGGGGTGTTCCTGTTCTGCGAGGTCGCCGCGCTGCTGGTGATCGTGATTCTGGGGTTCGGCAATGCCAGCCAACCGGCGGCGAGCCTGTTGCAGCCGCAGATGCTCGAGCAAGGGGTGCTGACGACGGCACCCTGGGCACTGGTGCTGGGCGCGGTGGGCATGGCGCTGTTCGCCTTCAATGGCTATGGTGGCGCTGTGCTGCTGGCCGAAGACATGAAGGACCGTGGCCGCACTGTGCACCGGGCGGTGCTGTGGTCACTGGCGGTGGTGGTGGCGATCGAGGTGATCCCGCTGGCCGCGCTGCTGGTCGGCGCGCCGTCGCTGCAGGCGATGCTGGCCAGCGGCGATCCGATCGGCTACCTGCTGACCGCCCATGGCAACGAGACCCTGGCGCGGCTGGTCAGCGCGGGGATCTTCCTCTCGGTGTTCAACGCCATCGTGGCCATTGTCATCCAGGTCGGCCGGGTGGTGTACAGCAGCGGGCGCGACGCGATCTGGACGCCCACGCTCAACCGTGCCTTCACCCTGATCCATCCGCGCTGGGAGTCGCCGTGGCTGGCCACGCTGTTCCTCGCCGTGCCGTCGGCCTTGCTGAGCCTGTCCGGCAGCCTGGAGGAACTGACCTCGTTCACCGTGCTGCTGTTGCTGCTGATCTACCTGGTGGTGGCCGCATGCGCCCTGTGCAGTCGGGTACTGCGCCGCGACCGAGAGCATCCGTACCGTATGCCGCTGTGGCCGTTGCCGGCGCTGCTGGCGGTCAGCGGCGCCGGCTGGCTGCTGGTGACCCTGCTGCGCGAGGCGTCCCTGCGCGACCTGTTGATCATCCTCGGGCTGCTGGCCGTGTCGGTCACGCTGTACAGCACCCACGGCCGGCTCAGCCCGACCTTCCAGAAATTGTGAGCATCCAAGGAGTACACATGCGTGCGCGTCAACTGGGCATCACCCTCGGCCACGGCACCCCGGGCCCGTTCAATGCCATCACCGACGTACCAGGGGTGCGGGTCGGCCACAGCACCCTGATCGACGAACAACGCCCGGCGCCGATCCGCACCGGGGTGACGCTGATCGAGCCCCGCGCAGGCGCGGCCCGTCAGCAACCCTGTTTCGCCGGCTGCCACGTGCTCAACGGCAACGGCGACGCCACGGGCCTGGAGTGGATCCGCGAGGCCGGTTTGCTGACCACGCCGATCGCCATCACCAATACCCACAGCGTCGGCGTGGTGCGCGATGCGCTGATCGCCGCCGAACGCGAACGTCTGCCGGATGCCTCAGTGTACTGGTGCATGCCGGTGGTGATGGAAACCTACGATGGCCTGCTCAATGACATCTGGGGCCAGCACGTGACCCCGGCGCAGGTACGCCAGGCACAGGAAGCGGCCACCTCGGGGCCGGTGCAGGAAGGGCCGGTGGGCGGTGGCACGGGGATGATCTGCCACGAGTTCAAGGGCGGCATCGGCACCGCCTCGCGGCGCCTGGAGGACGGGCAGGGCGCCTGGACCGTAGGCGCCCTGGTCCAGGCCAACCATGGCCAGCGGCGCGAGTTGCGGGTGGATGGCTACCCGGTGGGGCGTCAGCTGGGGCATTTGCCGTCGCCTTTCGCCGAACCTGTGACCGGCACCCCGGGGATGGGCTCGATCGTGGTGGTGATTGCCACCGACGCGCCGCTGCTGCCACATCAGTGCCAGCGTCTGGCCCAGCGCGCGTCGATCGGCATCGCCCGTACTGGTGGCGGCACCGAGGACTCCAGCGGCGATATCTTCCTGGCGTTCTCCACCGGTAACCAAAATCTGCCGCCGGCGGACTATGCACGCAAGGGGCTGGAACAATGCACCGAGTTGCGCATGCTCAACAACGACCATATTTCGGCGTTGTTCATGGCGGCGGCGGAAGCGGTGGAGGAGGCGATCGTCAATGCCTTGCTGGCGGGACGCACGATGCAGGGCAAGGGAGGCGTGGTGGTGCCGGCGCTGGACGGGGATACCTTGCTGACGGCATTGCATGAAGCCGGTTGGAAACCTCGCGACTAGCGTGGTGGCCATCGCGGGGCAAGCCCGCGATGGCCTCGTCGGCACCTACTGGCGAACGCCTGCCAGGGCGCTGCTGGTGCTGCGCGAAACGCGCAAAGCCACCAGGCTACCGACCACGATCAACCCGGCCAGCGCATACAGCGCCGCATCGGTCGAGCCGGTCTGGTCCTTGATGAAGCCCACCAGGTAGGGGCTGAGGAAGCCGGCCATCTGTCCCACCGAGTTGATGATCGCCAGGCCCGCCACGGCGGTGCCGGCGGTGAGCAGCGCGGTCGGCATCGGCCAGAACATCGGCAGGCCGGTCAGCGCGCCCATGGTGGCGATGGACAGGCCGAGGATGGCGATGGTCGGGTGGGCGGCGAAGTTCACCGCGATCAACAGACCCAGCGCCCCCATCAGCATCGGTACCACGAGGTGCCAGCGGCGTTCGTTGCGCAGGTCCGCCGAGCGGCCGACGACAATCATGAACACACCGGCCAGCAGGTATGGGATGGCGCTGAGCCAGCCGATCAGCAGGGGGCTGTCGAAGCCCATGTTCTTGATGATCGACGGTAGCCAGAAGTTGATGGCATAGACACCGCTCTGGATGCAGAAGTAGACGAAACCGAAGGTCCAGATCAGCGGGTTGCCCAGCACCGACATCACGCTGTCGCCGCGGGTGGCCGGCTTGCCGGCGGCGTCGGCCGTAAGATCCGCCTCGATCAGCTGGCGTTCGGCCGGGCTCAGCCAGCGGGCGCTCTGGTAGCCGTCGCTGAGCAGCACGATGGCCAGCGCGCCCAACACGACGGTAGGCAAGCCCTGGATCAGGAACATCCACTGCCAGCCGGCCAGGCCGTGCTGGCCCGCGGCGAAGTGATCGAGGATCCAGCCGGAGAACGGCCCGCCCAGCAGCCCGGACACCGGGATCGCCGACATGAACAGGGCCATGATGCGGCCGCGCCGGTCCGCCGGGAACCAGCGCGAGAGGTACAGCACCACGCCCGGGAAGAAGCCCGCCTCGGCGGCGCCGGTCAACAGGCGCAGGGTGTAGAACTCGGTGGGGGTGGTGACGAACAGCAGGCAGGTGGACAGGCTGCCCCAGGCGATCATCATCAGCGCGATCCAGCGCCGCGGCCCGAAGCGGTTGAGCGCCAGGTTGCTGGGCAGGCCGCAGAGCACGTAGCCGATGAAGAAGATGCCGGCGCCGAGGCCGTACACGGTTTCGCTGAATTTCAGTGCGTCGAGCATCTGCAGCTTGGCGAAGCCGACGTTGACGCGGTCGAGGTAGTTGAACAGGTAGCAGATGAAAATGAACGGGATCAGCCGCAGGGTGATGCGCCGGTAGAGCGCGTTGCGGGTGATCTCGTTGCCTTGGTCAGGGGCGGGGCTGTGTGCCATGATCGGGTTCTCTGTTGTTATGGTTGTCACCGCGTCGCCTGTGCCGGCGCTCGCCTGGAAAAGTCTCGGGCAGTGTAGCGCGGCTGTCTTTGTGCTTTTGCACAGCTTCAGGCATGGGCTGCTGTGCCCCCGACCAAAGCCCAGGCCCCGCACGAAAGGTATCTGCACTCGCCCATACTGCGTTGAAACGGGGCTCGGAATGCTCATGTACTCCAGTACACTGCGCTTCCTCCCCCCCGTTTCGCCTTGTCTGGCCTTCGCGCAGACACATTTCGTACAGAGCCTGAGGATTCTTAAATGTTCGAGCTGGACCACGACCTGGCCCAGGACATCGTCGACCGGGCGATGGCCATCCTGCCGTGCAACGTCAACGTGATGGACAGCCAGGGGCTGATCCTGGGCAGTGGCGAGGCCGAGCGCATCAACACCCGCCACGAAGGCGCGCAGCTGGTGCTGGCCAACGGGCGCATCGTCGAGCTGGACGTGGAGGCGGCCAAGTGCCTCAAGGGCGTGCAGCCTGGCGTCAACCTGCCATTGATGCTCGATGGCCGGCTGATCGGCGTGCTCGGCCTGACCGGTGACCCGCAACAGTTGCGCACCTACGGCGAGCTGGTGCGCATGACCGCCGAGATGCTCCTGGCTCAGCGCCATCTGCAGGTGGAGCAGCAGTGGCGTCGCCAGCGCTGCGACGACCTGCTGGCGCTGTTGCTGGGCGGCAGCGGCGACTCGCCGCGGCTGGTCGATGAAGCCCGGCAACTGGGGCTCAAACCGAACCTGCCACGCATTGCCTGCCTGTTCGAGTTGCGTGGCAGCCCGCCTGCCGAGGCGCTCTCGGCCTGGCTGATGAGCCGCTACCCGGACAGCTGGTGTGTCAGCCCTGCGCGCCAGTCGCTGCTATGGTGCCGGCCGGCCGGCGTGCCGCTGGACGAACCGCGCCTGCTCGAACGCCTGCAGCGCCACGGCTGGGACGTCGAGCGCCTGGCTCTGGGCAGCCCGGCGCAGAGCCTGGAGCAACTGCGCCGCAGTTACCGGCGGGTGCGCGATCTGCTGGCTTACGGCCGTGAGGTGCTGCCCGACGAGCGCCTGCTGAGCCTGGCCCGCTATCGCCTGCCGGCGCTGCTGTGGCGGCATCGCAACGACGATGCGCTGGACGAGCTGCTCGAACCCTTGCAGCGCATTCGCGCCAAGGATGCCAGCGGGCAATTGCTGCTCACCTTGCGCGCCTGGTGCGCCCATGAGGGGCAGAGCCAGGCCTGCGCCGAGGCGCTGGGTATCCACCGCAACAGTTTGCGCTACCGGCTGGAGCGCATTGCCGAGGTGGGGGAGGTGGATCCGTTGCGCATGGAGGGGATGCTGAGCTTGTACCTGGGGTTGCAGCTGTTGCCGGCGGACTGACGGCTGGCAAAGGCATTCGCCCAAACAACCGCCCCTGGGTTTTGTGCATCCGACCGAGGCCAGTGCACCGCGCACCTGTCAGCATGCGCGGAACAGGACAGGAGAATCCCCATGAAAATCGTCATCGCCCCCGATTCGTTCAAGGACAGCCTCGATGCCTCCGGCGTCGCCCGCGCCATCGCCAGCGGGCTGGCCGAAGTGTGGCCGGCTTGCGAGCGCATCGAATGCCCGATGGCCGATGGCGGTGAAGGCACCATGGAGGCGATCGTCGCCGCCAGTCAGGGCGAGCTGCTCCGCCAGGTGGTGCGCGGCCCGCTGGGCGAGCCTGTCGAGGCCGCCTGGGGCTGGCTGGCCGAGAGCCGCACGGCGGTGATCGAGATGGCCCAGGCCAGTGGCATCCAGCTGGTGCCCAACGGACAGCGCGACGCTTGCCGCAGCAGCACCTGGGGCACCGGCGAGCTGATCGCCGCGGCGCTGGCGGCTGGCGCCTCGCGGATTGTCCTGGCCATCGGCGGCAGCGCCACCAATGACGGCGGCAGCGGCATGCTGCGTGCGTTGGGCCTGCGCCTGCTGGATGCCCGGGGCGAGCCGTTGGCCGAGGGTGGCCTTGCCCTGGCGCAGCTGGCGCGCATCGACGCCAGCGGCCTGGACCCACGTTTGGCGCGGGTGCAGGTGGATGTTGCCGCCGATGTCGACAATCCGCTGTGCGGCGCCAATGGCGCCTCGGCGATCTTCGGCCCGCAGAAGGGTGCCAACCCCGAGCAGGTGCAGGCCCTGGACCAGGCCCTGGCGCGGTTCGCCGATCATTGCGCGGACGTGCTCGGCAAGGATGTGCGTGATGAGCCAGGCAGTGGCGCGGCCGGAGGCATGGGCTTTGCGGCCAAGGCATTCATGGGCGCGCAGTTCCGCCCAGGGGTCGAGGTGGTCGCCGAGCTGGCCGGGCTCGATGCCCTGGTGCAGGGCGCGGATCTGGTGATTACCGGCGAAGGGCGTTTCGATGCCCAGACCCTGCGCGGCAAGACGCCCCTCGGGGTGGCGCGGGTGGCCAAGCGCCACGGCGTGCCGGTGGTGGTGCTGGCGGGCACGCTCGGTGCGGGCTACGAGCAACTGTATGGGCAGGGCATCGATGCGGCCTTCGCCCTGGCCAGCGGGCCGATGAGCCTGGAGCAGGCTTGTGCCGAGGCGGGGGCGTTGCTCAAGGCGCGGGCCGCGGATGTGGCGCGGTTGTGGCAGGTGGCGCGCCAGCACTGACGACGTCACAAGACAACCAGGCTCCATGAGGGTGATCCGGTCCCTGTAGGCGCAGCTGTCTTGGGTTGCTTGCAAGGGCCTCATCGCTGGCAAGCCAGCTCCCACAGGGACGGTGCTTGCCCGCCAAGCAGGTGCCACCCATCTCGATGCGCCGCCTCAGGCGGCGCTCCTTGCCTGTCCTCACGCAGCAAAGCGCTGACGCTTTCAGCCCCTCCCGATAAATATTTATTTAGCCTCCTAATCAAAGCTTTGACATTCACTGCCTAAGCAGTAATATTTTCACACAATTGCCCGAGCAGACCGCCGATGTCCCATTTCACCCCGGAAAACTTCCAGACCTGCGCCATCGGCATGCTGCTCGGCCGCGCCGCGCTGCTCAAGGACCGCATCCTCGACTGGCACCTCGAAGCCGACGGCGTCACGGCCGCCCAGTTCAAGGTGCTGATCATCGTCACCCAGTACCAGGTCGATACCCCGGCCGAACTGTGCCGCTACCTCGGTTTGGACAGCGGTTCGATGACCCGCATGCTCGACCGCCTCGAGCAGAAGGGCTTGATCCTGCGCAACCGCTGCCCCGACGACCGCCGCCAGGTGCGCCTGGCCCTCACCGCCGACGGTCAGCGCCTGGCCGACCGCCTGCCCCAGGTCGGCGCGGCGGCAATGAACGAACTGGTCGGTGTGCTGCAGCCCGAGGAGCTCAAGACCCTTGAGCAACTGCTCGCCAAAGTCCTGCTCAGCGCCGGCGACCCCCTGACGATCCGCCGTTTCGGCGATCGTTGATCCCAGTCACGCATTTTCCAAGGTATTGTCATGGCCACTCCCGCTGACACCTCCACCCCGGCACCCGCGCCTGACAACTCGGGCAAGCGCAAGGCCTGGCTGCTCGCCCTGTTGCTGATCCTGATCCTCGCCGGGGCCGGCACCTGGGCCTGGTACAGCCTGGTCGGGCGCTGGCACGAAAGCACCGACGATGCCTACGTCAATGGCAACGTCGTGGAAATCACCCCGCTGGTGACCGGCACCGTCACCAGCATCGGCGCCGACGATGGCGACCTGGTGCATGCCGGCCAGGTATTGCTGCGCTTCGACCCGGCCGACAGCGAGGTTGCCCTGCAGGCTGCCGAGGCCAAGCTGGCGCGTACCGTGCGCCAGGTGCGCGGGCTGTACAGCAATGTCGACTCGCTCAAGGCGCAGTTGCAGACCCGCCAGGCCGAGCTGCAGAAGGCCCAGCAGGACTACAACCGGCGCAAGGTGCTGGCCGACAGCGGTGCCATCGCCGCCGAGGAAGTCGCCCACTCCCGTGATGACCTGACCGTGGCCCAGGCCGCCGTCAACAGTGCCCGCCAGCAACTCAACACCAGCACCGCGCTGGTCGACGACACGGTGGTCTCGTCGCACCCGGAAGTGATGGCCGCCGCCGCCGACCTGCGCCAGGCCTACCTGGACCATGCCCGCACCACGCTGGTGGCGCCGGTCACCGGCTATGTCGCCAAGCGCACCGTACAACTGGGCCAGCGCCTGCAGCCGGGCACCGCGACCATGGCGGTGATCCCGCTGGACGAGGTGTGGGTCGACGCCAACTTCAAGGAAACCCAACTGCGCGACATGCGCATCGGCCAGCCGGTGGAAATCACCGCCGACCTGTACGGCAGCGAAGTGACCTACTCCGGCACTGTCGACAGCCTCGGCGCCGGCACCGGCAGCGCCTTTGCCCTGTTGCCGGCGCAAAATGCCACCGGTAACTGGATCAAGATCGTCCAGCGGGTACCGGTACGCATCCATCTGGACCCTGAACAGCTGAAGACCCATCCGCTGCGCATCGGCCTGTCCACCGTCGCCGAAGTCGACCTGCACGACCAGAGTGGCCCGGCCCTGGCCCAGCAACCGCCGCAGCAGGCCAGCTACACCACCGAGGTGTACGACCGCCAGCTGGTCGAGGCCGATGACCTGATCGCCCGGCTGATCCACGAGAACAGCGCCACCGGCAAGACGGCCCAGCGATGAGCCAGGCGGCCCCCGCGCAGTTCACCCCGCCGAGCCTGCTGCTGACCACGATCGGGCTGTCCCTGGCGACGTTCATGCAGGTGCTCGACACTACCATCGCCAACGTGGCGTTGCCGACCATTTCCGGCAACCTCGGGGTGAGCTCGGAGCAGGGCACCTGGGTGATCACCTCGTTCGCGGTGAGCAACGCCATCGCGCTGCCGCTGACCGGCTGGCTGAGCCGGCGTTTCGGCGAAGTGAAGCTGTTCATCTGGGCCACGCTGCTGTTCGTGCTGGCGTCGTTCCTGTGCGGTATCGCCCAGTCGATGCCCGAGCTGGTGTTCTTCCGGGTGCTGCAGGGGGTGGTGGCCGGCCCGCTGTACCCGATGACCCAGACTTTGCTGATTGCCGTGTATCCGCCGGCGAAACGGGGGATGGCCCTGGCGTTGCTAGCGATGGTCACGGTGGTCGCGCCGATTGCCGGGCCGATCCTTGGCGGCTGGATCACCGACAGCTATAGCTGGCCGTGGATCTTCTTCATCAACGTGCCGATCGGCCTGTTCGCCGCCGCCGTGGTGCGCCAGCAGATGCGCACGCGCCCGGTGGTCACCAGCCGCCAGCCGATGGACTACATCGGCCTGCTGACCCTGATCGTCGGTGTCGGCGCCTTGCAGGTGGTGCTGGACAAGGGCAACGACCTGGACTGGTTCGAGTCGTCGTTCATCGTCATCGGCACGCTGATCTCGGTGGTGTTCCTGGCGGTGTTCGTCATCTGGGAGCTGACCGACCGCCACCCGGTGGTCAACCTGCGCCTGTTCGTGCACCGCAACTTCCGTATTGGCACCCTGGTGCTGGTGGGCGGCTACGCGGGGTTCTTCGGCATCAACCTGATCCTGCCGCAATGGCTGCAGACCCAGATGGGCTACACCGCCACCTGGGCGGGCCTGGCGGTGGCGCCGATTGGCCTGTTGCCGGTGCTGATGTCTCCGTTCGTGGGCAAGTACGCGCACCGTTTCGACCTGCGCCTGCTGGCCGGCATCGCCTTCCTGGCGATCGGCGCCAGCTGCTACATGCGCGCCGGCTTCACCAACGAGGTGGACTTCCTGCACATCGCCCTGGTGCAGCTGTTCATGGGCATCGGCGTGGCGTTGTTCTTCATGCCGACCCTGAGCATCCTGCTGTCGGACCTGCCACCGCACCAGATCGCCGACGGTTCGGGGCTGGCGACGTTCCTGCGCACCCTGGGCGGCAGCTTCGCCGCGTCGCTGACCACCTGGATCTGGATACGCCGGGCCGACCAGCATCATGCCTACCTCAGCGAGCACATCAGCACCTTCGAGCCGGCCACCCGCCAGACCCTGGAACAACTGGGCGGTGCCAGCCCGCAGAACTACGCGAAGCTGGAGCAGATCCTCAACAGCCAGGCGTACATGATGTCGACGGTGGACTACTTCACCTTGCTGACCTGGGTATTCGCCGGGTTGATCCTGCTGGTGTGGCTGGCCAAGCCACCGTTCACGGCCAAGGCCGCGCCGGCGTCGGCGGGGCATTGAGAGCAACCTGCGGGGGCGGCCCGACAAGCCCCTTTTACGGTGGGGCCGCAGGTTTTCAAATGATGGCATTTCCCCTAATCTTGTAGGTCTTTTCCGGACTACTTGGCAGGCTCATGGACAAGGTCATCGTCATCACCGGCGCCAGCCGGGGCATCGGCGCCGCTACCGCGTTGCTGGCGGCGCAACAGGGTTACCGCATCTGCATCAACTACCACGCCGATGACCAGGCCGCCGAGGCGATGCTGGCGCAGGTCCGCGCGCTGGGCGCGGACGCCATCGCGGTGCGCGCCGACGCCAGCGTCGAGGATGAAGTGGTACGGCTGTTCCACTTCGTCGACCAGGAGCTCGGGCCGGTCACCGCGCTGGTCAACAACGCCGGGACCATCGGCCAGCAGAGCCGGGTCGAGGAGATGTCGGAGTTTCGCCTGCTCAAGGTGATGAAGACCAATGTGGTCGGGCCGATGCTGTGCGCCAAGCATGCCTTGCTGCGCATGGCCCGACGGCATGGCGGGCAGGGCGGGGCGATCGTCAATGTGTCGTCGGTGGCCGCGCGCCTGGGCTCGCCCAACGAATATGTCGACTACGCCGCGTCCAAGGGCGCGCTGGATACCTTCACTCTCGGCCTGGCCAAGGAAGTGGCGGGCGAGGGGGTACGGGTCAACGGCGTGCGCCCGGGGTACATTCACACCGGCTTCCATGCCCTGAGTGGCGATCCGGACCGGGTCGGCAAGCTCGAGCCCGGCCTGCCGATGGGGCGTGGCGGCAAGCCTGAGGAAGTGGCCGAGGCAATCATGTGGCTGCTGTCGGACAAGGCCTCCTATTCGACCGGCAGTTTCATTGACCTGGGCGGCGGGCGCTGACCTGGGTCATCCGGCGCTCAACAAATGGGCCACCGCGTCGGTAATGGCCGTCAGTTCGAACGGTTTGCGCAGTACCTGCGTACGTGGGGGCAGTTGCCCATCGGCGAGCGCCGCGCTTTCGTCATAACCGGTGATGAACAGCACCGGCAACGTCGGATGCAAGGCACGGCTCGCCTCAGCGACCTGGCGACCATTGAGGCTGCCAGGCAAGCCGATATCGCTGATCAACAATTGTGGAATCAGCCCCCCTTCGAGCATAGTCAGCGCCGCGGCACCGTCGCCTGCGCCATGCACTTCATGCCCGAGTTCCTCCAGCAGCTCACCGATTACCAGGCGCAGCGCGGCCTGGTCCTCGACCAGCAGGATGCGTGCCTGCCCGAGGTGCACCAGCGGTGTGGCCTGCGGCAGCGCCTGCGGTAGCGCTGGCGCCTCATGGTGGTGTGGCAGGTAGAGTTCGACCCGCGTACCTTCGCCCACGGTCGAGCGGATCCGCAACTGGCCGCCGGACTGGCGTACGAAGCCGAAAGCCATCGATAGCCCCAGCCCGGTCCCTTGGCCGAGCGGCTTGGTGGTGAAGAACGGGTCGATTGCCCGTTCGATCACCTCCGGCGTCATGCCGCGACCATTGTCCTCGACATTGAGTTGCAGGTAATCGCCTGCCGGGAGGTCGAGCGCTGCGGCGCTCGTTTCGTCCAGATGGCAGTTCTCGCAGCTGATCTCGATTCGTCCTCCATTGGGCAGGGCGTCGCGGGCATTGATGCACAGATTGAGCAGGGCGCTTTCCAGTTGCGGGGGATCGATGAAGGTCGGCCAGAGCTGCGGTGCGCAAGCGACACTGAGATCAATGGCCGGTCCCACGCTACGGCGGATCAGATCCTCCATGTCGAGGACCAGCGCGCCAACTGCGGTAGCCCGTGGCAACAAGGTCTGGCGTCGCGAGAACGCCAGCAGGCGATGCACCAGTGCCGCAGCCCGTCGTGCCGAATCGCTGGCGGTATCGAGCAAGGCAGGGATCTCTTCGTGGCGTGCCTGGCCCAGGCGTTGGCGCATCAGCTCCTGGGCGCCGAGTATGCCACCGAGCAAGTTGTTGAAGTCATGGGCGATGCCGCCGGTAAGCTGGCCGACGGCTTCCATCTTCTGCGCCTGACGCAAGGCCTCCTCGGCCTCGAGCAGGCGCTTCTGCTCGTTGGCCTGACGGCTGATGTCGTAGACGAACAGGTAGGCGCCGACAACACCGCCGTCGGCGTTGCGCAGGGGGTTGAAGCGCAGTTCGAAATGTCGCCGGTAGTTGCCGCGCCCATATTCGATCACTTCGATGAAGCTTTCGCCCGCCAGCGCCCGGTGCCAGAGCGCCACCGAGCGCTGGTACTCATCGGGGAAACCGTCCAGGCAATCGGCCAGGCGATCACCTGCCTTCAGCGTGCGCCCGAAAAGAAACTGGAAATCCTTGACCGCACGGGTATTCACAGCAAGAAAACGTAGCGAGGTGTCCACCACCTGGACGCGCGCCACGCTGTGCTCGACCAGTTCGGCGAACAGGCTGCGTTCGGCCAGGGCGTCAGCCACGCGTTGTTCGAGATGGTCGTTGAGCTGTTGCAGTGCGGTTTCCGCCCGACGTCGCTCGGTAACGTCCTGGAACAGCACCGCCACCTGATTGCGCTCGGCGGGCTCGATACGGAAGGTGGTTACCGCCAGGATCCTGCCGGTGGCCACCAGTTCCTGTTCGAACTGCAATGGTTGGCCAGTGCGCAATACCTGGCCGTAGCGGGCCACCCAGTCGTCGGCCTCGTCGGGCACCATCTCCCGCAGCTTCTGTCCGACTACATTGGGTATGCCGGCATGGCGGGCGTAGGCGGCGTTGGCGACGACATGGATGTAGTCGCTGAGCGGCCCATGGGGACCGTCGAAGAACTCGATGACGCAGAAGCCCTCGTCCATGGTGTCGAACAAGAAGCGATAAAGGCTGTTGTCGATGTCCTTGCGTTGGGCGAGCTGGCTTTCGAGTTCGGCATTGCGCTGGCGCAATGCTTGGATTTCACGTTCGGGCATGCAGGTGTCCGGAGTCCGGCGTTGGGCGTGAACCAACTGTATCCTGCATGCCCATCGGCGGCTAGAACGAACGCACGATCCGCCCGAGGGTCTCCATGGCCTGCTCCGCGCCATCGCCCCAAGGGCTGCCATAGTTCAGGCGGATGCAGTTGCCGAAGCGCCGGGTCGGCGAGAAGATCGGCCCAGGGGCGATGCTGATGCCCTGGGCCAACGCCATGTGGAACAGCTTCAGCGCGTCCATCTGTTCGGGCAGTTCCAGCCACAGGAAGTAGCCGCCGGAAGGCTGGCTGACCCGGGTCTGCGCCGGGAAGTGGCGGGCGATGGCGGCGAGCATGTTGGCCTGCTGGCCCTCCAGCGCGTAGCGCAGCTTGCGCAGGTGGCGATCGTAGCCGCCGTGCTGCAGGTAATCGGCGATCGCCGCCTGGGCCGGCATCGAGGCGCACAGCGAGGTCATCAGCTTGAGCCGCTCGATCTTCTGCGCGAAGCGCCCAGCGGCGACCCAGCCAATGCGATAGCCTGGGGCCAGGCTCTTGGCGAACGAGCCGCAATGCATCACTAGCCCTTCGGTGTCGAAGGCCTTGGCCGGCTTCGGCGCCTGCTGCGAGTAGTACAGCTCGGCGTAGACGTCATCCTCGATCAGCGGCACCTGGTGGCGGCGCAGCAGCTCGACCAGTTCCTGCTTCTTGGCCTCCGGCATGCTCGCGCCCACCGGGTTCTGGAAGTTGGTCATGCACCACACGGCCTTGACCGGGTGCTTGTCCAGGGTCTGGGCCAGCACGCCGAGGTCCATGCCCTCGCGCGGGTGCACCGGGATTTCCACCGCCTTGAGCTTGAGGCGCTCGAGCACCTGCAGGCAGGCATAGAAGGCCGGTGCCTCGATGGCCACCAGGTCACCGGGCTGGGTCACGGCCTGCAGGCACAGGTTCAAGGCTTCCAGCGCGCCGTTGGTGATCAGCAGCTCTTCCATCGGCAGCATCAGCCCGCCGACCATGTAGCGCAGGGCGATCTGCCGACGCAGTTGCGGGTTGCCCGGCGACAGGTCGGTGACCACCATGCGTGGGTCCATGGCCCGGCTGGCGCTGGCCAGCGAACGGGATAGGCGCTGCAGCGGGAACAGGCTCGGGCTGGGGAAGGCCGAGCCGAACGGCACGGTGTGCGGGTCCTTGATCGAGTCGAGGATCGAGAACACCAGGCCGCTCACATCCACATCGGTGGACTCGCTGGCCGGCGCCTGGGGTTGCGGCTCGCAGAACGGCCGCGGCGCGTGGGCGTTGACGAAGTAGCCAGAGCGCGGCCGCGCGCGGATCAGGCCGCGGCGCTCCAGCAGGTAGTAGGCCTGGAACACGGTGGACGGGCTGACCCCGTGGGTCTGGCTGGCGTAGCGCACCGAGGGCACCCGCTGGCCGGGGCCGAGCACCCCGGAGCGGATCAGTTCGGCAATGTCGTCGGCGAATCGTTCGTAGCGTTTCATTGTGTTTTTGGCAGGCAAGGTGAGTGTCAGTGTAAGGGGTCAGCGATTCATCGGCGCGACGAAACGGCTGTGCGCAGTGCTGCGGATCCCCGGCTGGTCGCTGTCCTGGATCTCGAAGGTCAGTTCCTGGGAACTGCTGGTCGGGCGATCGGCAAGCATCGCCACCGACACCGGCAGTTCGCTCATCTCGCCGGAGGCCAGGGTGAATTCGGTGCGGCCGTGCAGCTCGAAGCCGTCGGCGTCAACCAGGCGCAGACGATAGTGCTGGGGTTCCTGGGTCTTGTTGATGATCTTGAGCAGGTAGATGTTCTCGATCTGGCCCAAGGCGTTCTCGCGGAACAGGCCACGGTCCTTGATCACGTCCATCGATACCATCGGGCGCATCTGCAGGGCGACCACCAGGGCGCCGATCATCACCGTCAGCGCGGCGGCGTAGCCGAGCAGGCGAGGGCGCAGCCAGTGGGTCTTGCCGCCTTGCAGGTTGTGTTCGGATTTGTAGCCGATCAGGCCGCGCGCATAGCCCATCTTGTCCATCACCCCATCGCAGGCGTCGATGCAGGCGGCGCAGCCGATGCAGGCCATTTGCAGGCCTTCGCGGATATCGATGCCGGTGGGGCACACCTGCACACACAGGGTGCAGTCGATGCAGTCGCCCAGGCCCTGGCTGCGCGCGTCGCTGCCTTTCTTGCGCGGGCCACGGGCTTCACCGCGGCTGGGGTCGTAGGCCACTGCCAGGGTGTCCTTGTCGAACATCACGCTCTGGAACCGTGCATAGGGGCACATGTGCATGCACACCGCTTCGCGCAGCCAGCCGGCATTGAGATAGGTGGCGGCGGTGAAGAACAGCACCCAGAACAAGGCTACCCCACCCAGCTCGAAGGTGAAAAGTTCGGTAGCCAGCGGGCGGATGGGCGTGAAGTAGCCGACGAAGGTCAGCCCGGTGAGCACGCCGATGGCCAGCCACAGGCCATGCTTGAGGCCGCGACGGGCGATCTTCTCCGGGCCCCACGGCGCGGCGGCCAGCTTGATGCGCTGGTTGCGGTCGCCCTCGGCGATCTTCTCGCACCACATGAACAGCCAGGTCCAGGTGCTTTGCGGGCAGCTGTAGCCGCACCACACGCGCCCGGCGAACACGGTGATGGCGAACAGGCCGAAGGCGCAGATGATCAGCAGCGCCGACAGCAGGATGAAGTCCTGCGGCCAGAAGGTCGCGCCGAAGATATGGAACTTGCTGTCGGCCAGGTCCCAGAGCACGGCCTGGCGGTCGCCCCATTGCAACCAGGCGGTGCCGAAGAACAGCACGAACAGCAACCCGGCGAAGGCGATCCGCAGGTTGCGGTAGAAGCCGGTGAAACTGCGTGTATGAATGCCACCGGCCACCTGGCTTTTGCTCTTGTGGGTGGTGGGGGCAATCTCGATGACTCGGAAGGGGATTCTGTCGCTCATGGTTCGTCGCTCATCAGGCCTCGATCAGGCCAGGGCACTATGGCCCTCGATCTGTTTTCAGCACAGGCCCAGGTATTGAGATAAAAACCATATCAGATGAGAGGTGAGTTTGTTGAGGCCTTGTATTTCGGTGCTTGGCGTACTGGATTGCAGATGCCTGCGGCTATCCACCGCACCTTTGTTTAGTGGTATTGGCCGCTTTGCGTCCCATCGCCGGGCTGGCTGAAAGAGAATCGCCGGATCGTATCGCGCTTCGACAGGCTCGCGAAAAGCTATGCCGCCACGAGGTCACCACCCAGAACGCAAGCGCCCCCGCTCCGTTAAAGCTGCATTACGGCGAGCGCCCTGCGCAGAGGCTCGTCGGATATCTGGATAGGGCCGTGAAATGGCACGTCCATGTCCAATACGAGGTACACGGAAGCCGAAATAAGCAATGAAGAAATGATGAACATCGCTATTACCATCGAATTATGGGGCGCGCGGTATCCAAAACTGGCGAAAATGAGCGTCAACCAAGCAGCAAGCATCCCGATAAGCGGGCCGGGAATTGCCCCCTCTGACTGCTCGACGATCCTCCAGCGTTGCTCGATGAGCGAATGATATTGCTGACGAATATCCTGCAGCATCGTTTCATGGTAACGGTCCGGCGGCTTAATAACGGCCAAAGATTTTCCTATGTCATCCAAGTATTTAGCTGCTTCGCTGTTACGATGTTGCAGCGCCTCGTCCCCCCGGTACGGCGTCGCGATAGCGTGCTCAAGATAGATGATCAGTCGGTTGCGAGTCTCTTGGGCCGAATCGCCATAGCCCCGCAGTGTCCGATCAAAAATGATCATGCTGGTTGCATACCCATGGAAGTTTGCATCAATGGACTCGAAGGTATTTTTGGCAGAATTGATCATCAAGCCAAAGACCAGTGATGTCATAACCACAAAAATGTTAGCTACCAGGCGAATTACTGTATTTGTGTCTTCATCCCTGTGGTGGGATGCCAGCTTTGGGTACCACAGCATCATGAGCAGCGAGGCGGCGACCAAGCACCCAAAAATGGCCAGTGCGATCCAGAGAGCGTTCATGCATCAGGGACCTGATCAATCTGAGTCAAGCCTTAAAAGATAGACCGTGACCGACCGCTATGATTGGAAAGCTGCTGGCCGTGGATGGCCGCTTCCGACCCAGGCAGCCATTCTGCATCGGCAGTAATCGGCCAGCAGGCCCGCCAGGGTGCGGGGCCACGCTGAACGGTTGAGCCGGGAACTATTGCGTTGCGGCACGCCCATGTACAGGAAGGTGAGGAATGGTCTGTCCGAGGGCAATGGCACTGGCTTCAAGCTTCACACGCTCTGCTTCCAGAAAAACATACGTGGCTTGCAAGGTGGTTATTTTCGTCTGAATTTCGGCCATCTTGCTGGCGACCAAGGCCGCGCCTTGCGCGCAATTGATCGTATTACCCCGCCTGGCAGCAAGAATGTCGCCAATCTCGGCGAGTGAAAAGCCCACGCCCTGGGCACTCTGAATGAAGGCCAGATCAACAACGGTCTGATCGCTGTAGCTGCGATAGTTGTTGGCCTGTCGATGGGCCACGATAAGCCCGAGTTGTTCGTAATAGCGCAATGCATGGCGGCCAATGCCACTGCGGCGCTCCAACTCTCCAATGTTCACAGTAAAAATTCCTTGACTGTAGAGCAGGCTCTACACCTTAGCCTGGGCCCATCATCCAAACAAGGATTCAGGCATGAGCGTGGAATGTTTCGTCACAGGCGGCAGTGGGTTTGTAGGTCAACATTTACTGGCTCGTCTTACCGCGACAGGGCACAAGACCTGGGTGCTTATGCGCACCCCTGCAAAGATCGAGCGCCTCAGGGAGCAGGTAGGCCGACTGGGCGGTAACCCTGCCTGTATCCATGCCGTTGAGGGCGATATCAGCAGAGAGGGGCTTGGGCTCAGCGAGGCAGACGAGCAGCGCGTGTCTTCGGCCTCTGTGGTCTTCCACCTCGCGGCGCAATTTTCCTGGGGGCTGACAATGGAGCGCGCCCGCGAAGTCAATGTGCAAGGGGCGCTGAGAGTCGCCAGGCTTGCGGCGAGCCAGCGCATCCGCTTGCTGATGTTGGGTGGCTTCATGCTGCAAAACCTTAGCCACCTTGCCAGTATCGGGGTTGACAATGAGTGCCCTGAAAACACGAACTGGCCCGTGGTCTACGGCCGTGCAGGTGGCTACGAAGGCAGCAAGCTCGAGTCCCATTTTGCGGTCATCCGTTACATGCAGGAAGCGGGCGCGGATTACACAATCGTTCATCCTGCTACGGTGTGTGGCCACAGCGAGAGTGGGCACATTCTGGAAGGACAACCTTTGGCCGAACTCATTCGAAACCTGGCACAAGGCCGGTTCAAAGCTGTTCCCGGTTCCACCAGGCACTGGTTGCCATTAGTCAGCGTCGATTACCTGGTGACAATGATGACTTGCGCGGCGTTCGACCCCTCGATGGCCAACCAGCAGGTCCTGGCACTCTATGAGCACACACCGAACTTGCAGGGGCTGCTAGGGCAGATAGCGAAAACGCTGAAGATCAAGGCACCCCGCCGCCATGTAGCGATAGGGTTGCTGAGATGGCTTTTGACAATTCCCGGACTGGCGGCCCGATTCGCGATCAGCGCCGAGTCATTGAATTTTATTCAGGCGCAACGCTTTGATATGAGCCATAGCAGGCAATTGGAACTGAAGTATCGGTTGACACATCCCGACATGGCGCGAGCTTTGGAAAAGACAGTGCGCTACGTCAAAGATTACTTGCCCCATTGAAGCAACCACCTCAGACAAGGTATGGCATGTATAAGATGGGAGGCTGGACCGTTGGACTTTGACGAGAAAATGTTCATGTCATGCGCGCTTCGTGACGTTCCATGATCTGAATGCCCTGTTCAGTCAGCGCTTGGCGTACCGCCACTTGATAGCTTTCTATTGCTTCACGCAACCAGATTTCAAACTTCTGACTTGCGGGAGAACTTGGTCTTTTGGGTTTGAAGAGGGTGTAGTTCTGAGCGCTGACCAGGCCAAGTGGGTAGGGCACGATAAGCTCGCCTGCGCGGATGGCAGGCATGGCCAGGAAGCTGTCGCCGATCGTCAGGCCACCCCCGGATGCCGCGACAGACAGGCACAGGGTGGTTTCGTTGAACGTTGTCTGCCGGCGCCGTGGGCCGCCGGGGTCGAGCCCGGTCAGGGCGCACCACTCGTCCCAGATGTCGTAATTTGCATCGATCAGGTACGGCGCATTGCAAGGCTTGCGGCCTTCGCACAAGTACGTCTGGGCGAAATCGCGGGTGCAGACCAGCAGGTCGATCCAGCGGCATAGCTCAGAGGCTTCCAGTCCGCCGCCGACCTTGGCGCCGTGCATGCCATAAAAGATACGGAAATCGAAGTCTTCGTCGAGACGGAAGGTCGCGTTCTTCTCCGCAGTGATTTCCACGGAGATGCCGGGGTTGGCGACCAGGAATTTTCCCACCTGGCCGGCCAGCCAGCTCGAGGCGAAATCGCGGCATACCAGCACCCGGAGCTGTTCGCCCTGGCGTGCACGGCGGCTTATGGTATCGGTGGTGAGCTGAATCAGCTCGAAAGCTTGCTGCAGGGCAATGAACAACTCGCGCCCGGCCGCTGTCAGGCGGATGATATTGCCTGTGCGCAGTAGCAGCGGGCAGCCCATGTCGCTCTCCAGCTGAGTGACCTGCTTGGACACAGCGGGGCGCGTGACATTCAGCTCCTGTGCGGCGCAGGAGATGCTGTTTAGCCGGGCAACGGCCTCGAAGGCACGGAGCGCGGTAAGGGACTGGTGCTTTCTCAAAAGGGGAGGCTCCGTAACCTGAGGTGACGCAGGCAGAAATCTTGTCACTTGTCTGTATGGGAGCCCGACCCTAGCCTGAATGTCAATCTCAACGCGCAAATCCGAGGCTTCATCATGCTTCTTCCGATCCGCTTTTCTTCTATTGGTCCCGCTGGCTGGCAGCGGTTGCCGAACCAAGCCCTTGAACATGCCGAACTGATCGAAGGCCGGCCGATGGGACTTGATCATGCCTACTTCAGCCGCAGCGAGCCGCTAGTGAAATCAGGTATCTGGCGTTGCGAACCGTATACCGAACACTACGAAAGCTATCCGGCCGACGAATTCATGGTGGTGCTGGAGGGCGAGGTCACGCTTGAGGGAGAGGGCTTCTGCGAAACCTATGCTCCAGGCGATTGCTTCCTGGTACCCAAAGGCTTTCGTGGTATCTGGCGTCAGCCAGTGCCGATGCGCAAGTTCTACGTGATCGTCGGCTAGCCCGCCCAGGCAAACCGCCACGTCTTTAACTCGACCCAAACCCTGGACGTTGCGCGGGCATTCCCGCGCACTGCGGGTGGGCCTGTCTCCAGCTTCACGACGGTGGAAACTTGTACCATGTCGACTTCTGAGCAAACCTCGATTTCCAGCGCGCATGACGAAGGGCGCTATGACTACATCATCGTCGGCGCCGGTGCCGCCGGGTGTGTACTGGCTAACCGCCTTGGCGAAAACCCGGGCGTGCAGATACTGGTGATCGAAGCCGGTGGCAGCGACAACTCAGTCATCGTGTCGATGCCGGCGGCGTTGTCGATCCCGATGAACACCAAACGCTTCAATTGGGGCATGAAAACCGAGCCGGAGCCCGGCTTGGATGGCCGGCAGGTGAACCTGCCGCGTGGCAAGGGCCTAGGCGGCTCCTCGTCGATCAACGGCATGTGCTGGGTTCGAGGCAACCCCATGGACTATGAACTATGGGAAGCGTTGGGGGCCGAGGGCTGGCGCTGGTCGAACGTGCTTCCGTATTTCCAGCGCCTGGAAAATGTCGAAGGCGGTGGGCTGTTGCGCGGCACTCAGGGCCCAATGCGAATTACCCGGGGGCTTCAGACCAATCCGCTGTATCAGGCCTTCGTCAGAGCGGGCAACGAAGCGGGCTACGCCGTGACCGACAACATGAACAGCCGCCAGCATGAAGGCTTCGGACCGATGGAGATGAACGTCGGCGACGGGCGTCGGATGAGCGCTGCGGTTGCCTACCTGCGGCCGGCCATCGCCCGCGGCAATGTGCGCGTGATCAAAGGCGGCCTGGTGGACCGGGTGATGTTCATGGGCCAGCGAGCCACCGGGGTGGTGTTTTCGGTGGGCGGCAAGCTCGCCAGGGCCATGGCCTCGCGAGAGGTGATTTTGTCGGCGGGTGCCATTATGTCCCCGGTGATCCTCAAACGCTCAGGCATCGGCCCGGCGCAAGAGCTGGCGCAGCATGGCATCCCCGTGATCCACGACGCCCCCGAAGTAGGCGAGAACCTGATGGACCACATGGAACTCTACCTGCAAATGGAGTGCACCCAGCCGGTCAGTCTGTTCCCCACCCAGAGCCTGCTAGGCAAGGCGAAGATCGGCATCGAGTGGCTCGCCACCCGGCGCGGGCTTGGGGCCACCAACCATTTCGAGAGCGGCGGGCATATTCGCAGCCGGGCGGGCATCGTTTATCCGGACATCCAGTTTCACTTCCTCCCGCTGGCCATCTCCTATGATGGGCAGACGCTCGCCAAAGGACATGGGTTCCAGGTGCACGTGGGCACCAAACGCTCGAAAAGCCGGGGTTGGGTCAGGCTGCGCGACACCCTCCCACAGAGCCTGCCGCGGGTACGCTTCAATTACATGACTCACCCCGACGATTGGGCGGAATTCAGGGCCTGCGTGCGCCTGACCCGGGAGATTTTCGCCCAGCCGGCCTTTGCGCCCTATCGGGGCCGGGAATTGGCGCCGGGCGCGGCCGTGCAGGATGATGCCGCTATCGATGCATTTCTCAAGCAAAAGCTTGAAAGCGCCTACCACCCTTGCGGGACCTGTCGCATGGGCAGCGACGATGCTGCGGTGACCTTCCCGGATGGCAGGGTCCGCGGTGTCGACGGGCTGCGCGTGGTAGACGCCTCCCTTATGCCGGCGGCCACCGCAGGCGACTTGCAGGCCCCCACCCTGGTGCTGGCCGAACGGTTGTCCGACCTGATCCGCGGCCGTCACCTGCCCGAAGCGCAAGGGGCCGCATTGCTGGCCGACCCGCAATGGGCCACCCGGCAGCGTGGCCGGGAGATCTCCCGCGATTACGCCCGCGAACGCGATCGGCTGGCCGCCGCACTGCTGGCCAATGCCAAGGGGCAACCGCTGGCGATGGTCGCCGGTTGAGCCAAGGTGTGAATCCCAGTATTGCCATCGACCCATGAGGGATACCACCGAGCGATCGATAAACGCACTATCAAAGATGCACGCATGATCAATCTCAACCAGGAAAACAAGAACATGAGAATGACATCCAATGGGCAAAGTGCCTCGGTGAGGCCTGCGGTTGCGCAGGCCCGAACCGACGGTGCGGAACGGCGCTCCGTAGATTTCGTACCGGTGTCTGAGCGTCACGGCAGCGTGCGACACCTAGGGGCAGTCTGGATCGTTGCCAACATCAACCTGACCGCAATGGCGACCGGCGTTACCACGCTGGCGCTGGGAGGGCCATTATTCTGGACGTTGGTCGCGACTGTGTGCGGCTCACTGTTCGGCACGCTGTTCATGGCGCTACATTCCTCGCAGGGACCGCAATTAGGACTTCCGCAGTTGGTTCAATCCCGCGCGCAGTTCGGCTTCTTCGGCGCCGCGATCACCGTCTGGGTCTTCGCCCTCGTCAACTACTTCAACTACAACGTCGCCGATGCCATCCTGGCGGGGTCAAGCCTGCATTTTCTGCTGGGAATTCCAACCGCCTGGGGGTTCCCGATCGCGGTACTGTTCGCGGGCACGCTAGCGTTGTATGGCTACCGCTGGATCCACCGGGTCAACCGCTTCCTGGTCGTGCCGCTCGGATTGACCATCGTGGTACTGACCTTCGCCGCGGTGGCCCGAAGCGCGATTCCCGCGGGGGCGTTCGAGCCAGGCCCCATCGAATGGCATGCCTTCGCCACCACTTTTGTCATCGTGGCGGGCTTCCAGCTTGGCTGGGCGCCTTATGTGTCGGATTACTCCCGTTACCTGGCCCCCAGCATTTCCACGCGCTCCTCGTTCCTGTGGACCTACCTGCCGTCGGCGATATCGGCGCTGTGGGTGATCGGCCTGGGCTCGCTGCTCGCGGCGGCCACGCCCGGCGCCACGGTGATCATGGCGATCGCGAATGGTGGCGACAGCTTGTTCGCGGGGGGCGGGCGGCTTGCGGTCGCGCTGCTATTCGTTGGCCTGCTGGTGGTGATGGCGCTCAATGCCTATGGCGGCAGCCTGACCCTGATCTCGATCGTCGACTGCTTCCGCCGAGTGCGGCCGTCGCTGGCAATGCGAGCTGTCACGATTGTTGCGATGACGCTGTCGGTGTGGGGAATAGCGGCAATGGTCGGCGAGGATCGGTTCAACGTGTTTTACGGAAATGTCCTTGTATTCCTTGCCTACCTATTTACTCCCTGGACGGCTATCAATCTGGTGGACTTCTACCTGGTACGCAAAGGCTGCTACTCGATCCGCGAACTGTTTAATCCCGCGGGTATCTACGGGCGATGGGGGTGGCAAGGAAATGTCGCATATATCGGCGCGCTGGCGGTGATGGTGCCGTTCTTTGTCACTGCGCCTTACACCGGATGGGTCGCCCGGCAAATGGGTGAAATCGACCTCTCGATGTTCGTGGGCCTGGTGGCTGCCAGCGCACTTTATCTTCTTACTTCTCGAACCCTTGATCTGGGCAACGAACGTCGCCTGGTGGACAAGGAACAACAAGTCAGCGAGCGATGAATATGAAAACAACCGGCTGGATTTGGGACGAACGCTTTACCACGCACGATACCCGGGCCTGGAGCCTGCCTTGGCAGGAGCCGATCGACCACCCGGAGAAGGGCGATACAAAACGCCGCTTCGCAAGCTTGGTCAAACGCAGCGGCCTTGAGAAAAACCTTGTTGCGTTGCCCTTCAGCCCGGCCTCGGAGGCCGACCTGCTGCGGGTGCATACGCCGGCCTATGTTGATCGAATTCTCAACCCGGTCGGCCCTGCGTGGAGCGATGCGGGCGATGGCGAAACACCTGTGGGACCTAATTCGGCAGACGTCGCTAGGCTCGCGGCAGGGGCAGTTATCGCGGCGTTCAAGGCGGTCGTGGCGGGCACAGTGAGCAACGCCTACGCACTCATCCGGCCACCAGGGCATCACGCGCTTGCGGGCCAGGGCATGGGTTACTGCATCTTCCACAACACGGCGGTCGGCATTCGCCATCTTCAGCACACGGGCGAAGTGGAGCGGGTTGCGGTTATCGACTGGGATGTTCATCACGGCAATGGTACCGAGACCCTGTTCTACGACGACCCGTCGGTAATGACGATCTCCCTGCATCAGGACAATCTGTACCCCATCGGGCGTGGGAAGGTCGATGACATCGGCACCGGCGCAGGCCTGGGCGCTAACCTGAATATTCCGCTTCCAGCAGGGTCCGGGCGAGGTGCCTACGTGGGGGCGTTCGAGCGTGTGGTTCTCCCGGCAATCCGCCGCTTCCGGCCGGACCTCATTGTGATCGCGAGCGGCTTCGACTCGGCGGCGATGGATCCCTTCGGGCGTCAGCTGTTGCACTCCGAAGCCTATCGGGAACTGACCGCACTGGTGATGGGCCTGGCCGATGAGGTGTGTAGATCGCGGGTTGTGGCCGTGCACGAGGGTGGCTATGACCCGTTGATGGGACCGTTCTGCGGTCTAGCCGTCGTCGAAACCCTTGCCGGGCTTCGCACGGCCGTCGAGGACCCTTGGATCGGTACGGTCGTGAATCTGCCGGAGCAAGCCTTATTACCCCATCATGACGCGGCGATATGTGCGTGCGAGCCACTTCTGGCAGGTGTTCCGGTTGGCCGTGAGCTTCCCCGATGACACTGGGAGTCGGCGCTTGAAGTAGGTTCAACGAATGAGCCATTGCCCCTGCACGGCATCATGCAGGGGTGTTTCTCCATGGCGAGGTTCACCGCCCAGCGGCGATGTTGGCTCGAGTAATGGCTAAAATGCGTTTGAACGCCGTGCTGAATGCGCAGGCGCGAATCGCCGAGATCTCGCGCACCGTGTTTTCGCAACCCTGCACCAGGATGATCGTTGGCTGTGCCTGGAAGAAGCCAGCGGGGGGCGCCCAAGAAGGTAAGACACCCACTATGGGGTGACCGAGGGCTTCGGTAATACCCCAGCAGCTTTCGCTAATCTTTGCGGCCGCTGAAAGCACGAGTGCGCTTGCAGTTGACCGAACCAGCCATTGCCGTACAATCGCGCCCCCAAAAATCAGCAGGCATGGCGAGAGGGAGCTTCAATGCAACGGGTGATGATCGTTGGCCAGCCTGGGTCTGGGAAAAGTACCCTGGCGCGCAAGCTTGGCGAGCGCACGGGCTTGCCGGTCGTGCATATCGACACGATTCACTGGCAGCCAGGGTGGGTTGAGCGAAGCCCTGACGAGAAGACGCGTCTTTGCCGTGAGGTCGAGGCCCGTGAGCGCTGGATCTTCGAAGGCGGGCATTCGACCACCTGGAGCAACCGCCTGGCCCGCGCAGATATGTTGATATGGATCGATCGGTCGGCGGCGCTTCGCTTCTGGCGCGTGTTCTGCAGAACGACGCTCAACCGCGGTCGTTCACGGCCTGACTTGCCGGACGACTGCCCGGAACTGCTGGCCAACCTGCCGGAGTTCTTCAGGTTCATGTGGCGGACGAAAAACTCGGCCAGGGAGAAGATGAAGCAACTCGTGACAAGGGCACCGTCGGGTTGTCGCGTGGTCTGCCTGCGGTCCAATCGAGATACCGAAGTTTTTCTCGCGAGCCTGGGAACATTGCCTGATCAGGTGGCGCGAGGTCATTAGAGGCCCGTTCTCGTTTGCTTGGCGGCAGATGCCTTTGAGGCGTATTACAACGTTTTAACCTGCCCAAGGATGGCCCATGCATGGCGCTGACCAGCAAAATCACGATCTACAACCCTGAATGGCCGCAGCGGTACGAGGTGGGCAAAGTGGTTTTGCGGCCGTTGATTCTGGATTGAAACCGATTTGCTTTCAGCGCCGCGCGGACAGTTGTTGCGGCGCCAGGAATGCGTCGTGGAAGTAATTGTGGAACGCGTGCATCGCCGGGCTGAATTCCCGCTCGCGATGCCAGGCCAGGCCGACGCTCATGGGGGTGACCTTGTCGGTGATGGTCACGGTTTCGATGCGTTTACCCTCCAGCGACCACGGACGGTGTACCAGGTCGGAGAGGATCGCCACGCCGCTGCCGTTGGCCACCATGCTGCGCACCGCTTCCACAGAGCTGGTGCGGATTCGCACGTTGGGCTGCTGTCGGGCATGTTCCCAGTAGCGCATGGCGCTTTGTTCGGCTTCGTCGACGGTAAGCAGGATGAAGGGCTCCTGTGTGACGTCGGCAAGGCTCACGGCCGAGTGTTGGCACAGCGGGTGATGGCTGGGCAGCCACAGCCGGCGTTCGGAATTGAACAAAGTTTTCGAGACGATGTCCGGGTGGGTCAGGTTCGAGGTCAGCACCACCGCCATGTCGAATTCGCCTTCCAGCAGGCCTTGCTCGATGGCCTGGCGCTCCCGTTCGTGCACTTCGATGGCTACGTCCGGGTGCCAGTGTTCCAGGCGTTGCAGATGGTGCGGCAGAAAGTAGCCGATCACCGTGTAACTGGCCGCTATCCGCAACAGGCCGGTGGCGCGAACGTCCGGCAGTGGGCTGTTAAGGGCATCGTCGACGCTGCGCAAGATCACGTAGGCCCGATTGAGAAAGTGCCGTCCGGCATCGGTCAGGCTCATGCCCTGGGCCGAGCGCTGGAACAGCAGCGTGCCGAGCATGCCCTCCAGCTCCTTGATCGCTGTGGTCACCGCCGACTGGGAAATATTCAAATGAATCGCAGCCTGGGAGATTTGCCCGATCTCGGCCGTGGCGACGAAATAGCGAACCTGGCGCAGGGTCAGTGACATGAACACTCCGCTTGATGAGGTATCTGATTTTCAGAAGATATCCCCTCTGATAATTGATCTTCCCAAGGGGGTGGCTGGAATTTAACGTGCTCTGCATGAAGTCACAAGCGTCAGGAGCAAGTGTCATGCAGGCAGTAGATTTCAATTCGGACATGGGCGAAGGCTTCGGTCCGTGGACTATCGGCGACGGAGTCGACAACGAACTGATGGGCTTCATCAGCTCGGCCAACATCGCCACCGGTTTCCATGCCGGCGATCCCGGCACCATGCGTCGCACTGTCGAGCAGGCCAAGCGCCTGGGCGTGGCCGTCGGTGCCCATCCGGGCTTTCGCGACCTGGTCGGTTTCGGCCGCCGTCACATCAATGCACCGGCCCAGGAGCTGGTGGACGACATGCTCTATCAGCTGGGCGCCCTGCGTGAACTCGCCCGGGTTCAAGGCGTGGCCCTGCAACACATCAAACCTCACGGCGCGCTGTACATGCACCTGGCCCGGGACGAAGAAACGGCGCGTTTGCTGGTGGAAAACCTGCAGCGCCTGGAGCCCGAGCTGCTGCTGTATTGCATGCCCGACTCGGCGATCTGGCGTATCGCCACGGAGCTGGGCCAACCGGTGATCCGCGAGTTCTACGCCGACCGCGAATACGACCTCAGCGGCTCAATTGTCTTCACCCGCAGTGTGCGTGCCTACGACCCTGCGCAAGTAGCTGCGCGGGTACTGCGTGCCTGCCAGGAAGGCGTGGTGCGCACGGTGGAGGGTGAAGACCTGGCGATCGAATTCGACTCCATTTGCTTGCACAGCGATACACCCGGTGCCCTGGCGCTGGTCGAGGCTACCCGTAATGCGCTCGATGACGCGGGGATCCAGGTGCGCGCACCGCGATAACGCACCCGAAGACACCTGGCACGCAGACGCCAGGGCTTACTCGACACACAGATTTTTTGCCTGCCTTTCTACAACTATTCCAAGAGGAACAGACATGGCGCAGCACACAGTCATCACCCCGTTGCCGGGGACTTTCTACCGCAAGGCTACCCCGGACTCGCCGAACTACGTCGAGGCAGGTGCCCAGGTCAGCGCCGACACGGTGATTGGCCTGATCGAGGTCATGAAGCAGTTTTCCGAACTGACCGCGGGTACGGCAGGGCGTCTGGACGCGTTTCTGGTCGAAGACGGTGATCCGGTGGAGCCGGGTCAGGTCATCGCTACACTCGAAGACGCGTGAGGGCAAAACCATGACCCAAGGCATTCGTAAACTGCTGATCGCCAACCGTGGCGAGATTGCCGTGCGGATCATCCGCGCCGCGCAAGCGCTGGGTATTCCCACTGTGGCGGCGTGCAGCGAAGCAGACGTCGATTCCCAGGCCGCACGCATGGCCGACGAAGTGCACATCCTCGGCCCGGCCCGCGCCGACAAGAGCTACCTCAATGTCGAAGCGCTGCTCGGTGCCCTGAAGGCCACCGGCGCCAACGCGGTGCACCCAGGCTACGGCTTTCTCTCGGAGAACGCCGAATTTGCCGAAGCGGTGCAAGCCGCCGGGGCGATTTTCGTCGGCCCAAGCCCCGAGACCATCCGGCGCATGGGCGACAAGGCCGAAGCCCGGCGCACTGCGCAAGCCGCGGGTGTACCGGTGGTGCCCGGCTCCCCGGATGAACTGTTCGATGTGGAGTCGGCGCTCAAAGCCGCCGAATCCGTCGGCTTCCCGCTGCTGATCAAGGCCTCGGCCGGTGGCGGCGGGCGTGGGATTCGCCTGGCGGAAAACCCGCAGCAACTGAGCGAAGAATTCCCCCGTTCCCAGCGCGAAGCCCAGGCCGCCTTTGGCAATGGCGCGGTGTATCTGGAGCGCTTTATCGGCAAGGCCCGGCATATCGAAGTGCAGGTGCTGGGCGATGGCAAGCATGCGGTGCACCTGTTCGAACGCGAGTGTTCGCTGCAACGCCGTCGCCAGAAGATCCTCGAAGAAGCGCCGTCGCCGGTCCTCGATGCGCAGCAGCGCGAGACCCTCTGCGCGAGTGCCGTGCGCCTGACCGAGGCCCTGGGCTATCAGGGCGCGGGCACCCTTGAGTATCTGTACGACGACGCCACCGGAGAGTTTTTCTTCATCGAGATGAACACGCGGATCCAGGTGGAACACCCGGTCAGCGAGCTGATCACCGGCATCGACCTGGTTCAGGCCATGTTGCGCATCGCCGGCGGCGAACCGCTGGGCCTCAAGCAAAGCGATATCCGGCTCAACGGCGCGGCCCTGCAAATGCGCCTGAACGCCGAAGACCCGGCGCGGGATTTCTTCCCAAGCCCAGGGCTTGTGCAAACGCTGAACTGGCCGGAAGGCGAGGGCGTGCGCGTCGACAGCCATTTGTATGAAGGCTACCGGGTACCGCCATACTATGACTCGCTGCTGGCCAAGCTGATCGTCCATGGCAGCGATCGCGCCGAGGCCCTGGCCCGCGCGCGACTGGCGGTGGAGCAGACCACGCTCACGGGCATGGCCAGCACCTTGTCTCTGCACGGCGAGTTGCTGGAGCAACCCTGGCTGCACACCGCCGATTTCCACACCGGCACTTTGGAAACCTGGCTGGCCGAGCGCCGCAGCGGAGGTGCAGCATGAGCAGTCCGATTCGCTACAGCTTTGGCGCCGACGAGCATCTGTTTGCCGAAGTCAGCGACAGCATGTCCCTTGAAGCCTTCTTCAAGGGCATGGCGGTAACCCGTGCGGTGGAGCGCTTGGCCCTCGATGGCGTGCTCGACGTGTGCCTGGCCAACGCTTCGTTCCAGATCCGTTTCGACCCGGACCGCATCGCCCCGGCCGATCTGCTCGAAGCGGTGAAGGGCGCCGAAGCCGAGGCCGTGGCCGAGCGCACCCTGCACACCCGGATCATCGAAATCCCGGTGCTCTACAACGATCCGTGGACCCACGAAACCCTGATGCGCTTTCGCGACCGCCACCAGGACCCGAACGCCACGGACCTGGAGTACGCCGCGCGCATCAACGGCTTGGCCGACGTCGAGGCGTTCATCGCCGCCCACAGTGGCGCGCCGTGGTTCGTTTCGATGGTGGGCTTCGTGGCGGGCCTGCCGTTCATGTTCCAGATGGTCGAGCGCGAACGCCAGTTGCAGGTGCCCAAGTACCTGAGACCCCGTACCGACACGCCGAAATTGACCCTGGGCCATGGCGGCTGCTTCGGTTGCATCTACTCGGTGCGTGGCGCCGGTGGCTACCAGATGTTTGGCGTCACTCCGGCACCGATCTATGACCCCCAGCAGAACCTGGCGTACCTGAAGGAACACATGGTGTTCTTCCGTCCCGGCGACATCGTGCAGTTCAAGTCGATGGACCGCGCTGCCTATGACCACGCCGTGGCCGAGGTCGAAGCCGGACGCTTCGATCTGCGCATCCGTCCAGTGGAGTTCTCGCTTGATGCGTTCCTCGCCGACCCGATCGGCTATCCCAAGTCGCTGCAGGAGGTGCTGGCATGATCAAGGTACTCAAACCCGGTCTGGCCACCTCAGTGCAGGACCTCGGCCGCGAGGGCTACTACCATCTGGGGATACCACCTTCCGGGGCGCTGGACCAGTACGCCCTGAGCGCGGCCAATCAGTTGGTGGGCAACCCGGCCAATTCGGCGGCGCTGGAGTGCACGTTGCTGGGGCCGGAGCTGGAGTTTCAGCAGGATGCCCTGGTGGCGGTATGTGGTGCGCAGATGACGCCGAAAGTCGATGGCGTGGACATGCACTTGGACACCGCCTTCGAAGTGAAGGCCGGACAAGTGCTGCGTTTCGACTTTCCCAAGGCTGGCGCGCGGGCTTATCTGGCGGTGGCCGGCGGTATCGATGTACCGGTGGTGCTCGGCAGTCGTTCCACCTACGCGCTGGGGGCGCTGGGTGGTTTTCAGGGGCGCAGGCTGGTGATTGGCGATGAACTGCCGATAGGCGCCGCCAGCGGCAAGGGGCGTGTCGGGGCGAGTCTGCCCATGGCGTTACGACAGTCGCTGGGAGGGGAGATCACCCTGCGGGTGGTGCCGGGGCTGTACTACGATCGCTTGACCCTGGCGGCGGCGGACAGCTTTTTCGCCGAAGCCTGGACCGTCGGCTCGGAGGCAGATCGCATCGGCTATCGCTTCAAGGGTGGCAGCCCGCTGAGCTTTCAGCCTCGCGAGCAGCCGTTCGGCGCCGGCTCCGATCCTTCGAACATCGTCGACAGCTGCTACCCGATCGGCTCTATCCAGGTGCCGGCAGGGCTCGAGCCCATCATTCTGCACCGCGATGCAGTGTCCGGTGGCGGCTACGCAATGATCGGCACGGTGATCAGCGCCGACCTCGATCTGGTCGGCCAGATGCAACCCAACCAGAAGGCCCGCTTCGTCGCGGTGACGCTTGAAGAGGCGCTGCAAGCCCGACGTTCCTACAAGAAAAAACTCAGCTGTTTGAGCAAGCTGTTCCCTTCCTGATCTGCCCGCCGCACTGCGCGGGTAAAGCCAAAAAGGCAAGCCAACGCCGCCCCTCGGTGCGGGGGCGGCTGCCTGCGCTTCAACCGCTGACGTAAAGAACTAGCGACTGGCAGTCGAGCTTTCTAACCAGTCAGCACGAGTCATCTCCCATATTTCGACCTCCATCCGTCCAGATACGAAATCTCCTGCACGCACGTCTACCAAGCGCATACCCTCATGTTCCGAGACCCTGCGAGATGCATCGTTGGCAATCGCTTTGGGAACCTGCATGACCGGACGCGACAGTGTCTCGAACCAATAGGCATTGATAATCCGGCATGCCTCGCGCATGTAGCCCTTTCCCCACCACTGTGGGGCTAGCCA
Organism: Pseudomonas sp. WC1; assembly: GCF_050586565.1. Taxonomy (NCBI): domain Bacteria; kingdom Pseudomonadati; phylum Pseudomonadota; class Gammaproteobacteria; order Pseudomonadales; family Pseudomonadaceae; genus Pseudomonas; species Pseudomonas sp. WC1. The sequence continues at coordinate 63,748 of NZ_JBOBDQ010000007.1, read as the reverse complement.
GAAGCCTCTGTTGTTTCCAGGCTGATCATACAAACTGATGCTACCCAGGGTGCAGCTAGCATCGTCGCGCATGCGGATCATCCAGTGCCATTCACGACCTGCTGCCATGGCGGGCAGGGCGATATCTCGGACATAGACCAGTGCCCCGTCTTCTGGATACGGCCATGGGACACGACGATCCAGGTAGCGAACCACCTCCCAGCAGGGGAACAGCTCCTGGATGATGGGCGAATCCTCTAACTGGAGGGGGGTGAGAACCAGCCGATCAGTGACAAGCGTCGCAAGACAGTCCATTACATTCGTTCCTGGGCATCCCTGTGAGATTTTGATTATCTGTACCGGGCTGGTTTGTGTCGACCGCTTCTGGCCGTGATCTGCCCTCCGCCAAGGGCAGCTATGGGGCGAGAGTAGTTATCCGCGTTTGAGTGCTTTCGACCCAAAGCTGCCGGTCCCGACCGGTAAGGTCGGTCGTAACGACCTAACCTCTAACTGGGAGCAAGGGCTCAATGCCAATCTTTGGGGTCGCTCAGGAACATTTCTAGTTCAAGCCGACGAAGCTCCTCGAAGCCAGAGGATCTAGTCTTGATCTCAGTCCACGCCCGCGCGAATGCCGGTAGTTTCAGGTTCGCCTCAATTCCCTCCGACCAACTTCTCCATACGTCCGAAGTAATTCGACCATGTGCCCGGAGCGAAATTTGCTCGTTCGTCAGATCGACATACCGATACAGCTCGTCGAAAGCGTCTTCGTATTCGGCATCAGTTATAATCTCACCCATTAAAGCCTTCTTCGGTAGCTCTCCGGCCAATTCGCGGTACTCCTTCCCTAATGAATCTTCAAACTGCAACTGCGCGATCTCGCGGCTAGTCTTTAGCTGGTGTCGTGCGTACCACACGCCGACCGCAGCTACGCAAGCTGCAAACGCCGAAATTGCGCTACTTACTGCACTAACGATGTCGGTGATGTTCGACATGACTTCCCTTTATGATAATAGTAAATTTGTGGAGTATGCGCTCCTAGTGCCCATGTATGTCAGTACTCGACTGGCCCGAAATTCCCACGATAGCCAACATGGGTGAGGATTAGGCGATTGATGCACTCGACGCTGACCAAGCCGCCTTCCACTGGCCTACCAAATATAGCGAGATTGCGAATTGTAGTCGCCTCCGCATATTGCTCCCGTTCTGGATGGAAGCGCCGCAGCGACAAGCCATAAGCCGTCTCGAAAGGATGGCTGCCGGTTCGAACCAGGCAAAAAAAAAGACGGATAGACCTGTAGCCTGCCCGGCGCTAGGAGGCCTCGCCGAAAGCTACTTAATATGTTAGTAGTGGCACAACGCCGTTCATGACTTGTCGATGGACCTTCGCGAGGATACTGCGGCCCATCCCCTGGCATGCTTCGCGCAGCGGTTACCCCTGGTTTGAGCTGCTTCACGACAGTCAGCCAGTGGCCGGTTTGCATGTGTGGCTTAAGGCGTTTCCCACGTCGCTGGATCGGCGCAAGGCCTGTGAATTGTAGGAGGTAAAAACGGATGTTTACTGTATTGGAGGCTGGACAGCAGCTACCTCAGCAAGGTACGAACTGCGCCTATCTGGTCGTCGATTATTGGGATGACTGGTTCAAGTTTCGGACAATGTTCACGCTGTTCGTGTTTGATAGACGCTCGACTCGACACAGGGTAGGGTCCGTCAAGATTGGCCAAGCAGGCTTGCTGCCCGCTCCTAGCGGTGTAGATATTCCACCTGGCAGCCGGACCCCAGGGCTCCCCAATTCCTTTACTCAACTGGATGAGCACCAGTTTTTTCCCTAGGCCAAGACGAAGACTACTACTCGACCCTTCGAGCGTTACCCGATGGCCTGGGTACTATTATTTTAAGGGCGCTGTGCGACTGTGCCTACAGCCTTGAGATCCTTGACCGGCACCTGGCTGAGTTGGTCATGTCTGAGTCGGTCCTGCGATCAATCCATGAGCCCAATGTTCGAAACCGTCTAAATCGACTTGCTCATGGAAACGCCGAATTGACAAGGTTTGAGTTCCAATACACGTTCCCACCAGTACCTGCGGGGGCGGACGGCATACCGCCGCTACCGCCCGCTGTAATGCAATTCCAAGTTATTCCAGATGCCGTGCCTCCGACAAACCTCCACGTCCTGGTGGGTCGCAATGGCGTTGGCAAAACGAGATGCATCCAAAGCATCATCAACACGCTTTTAGATCGGGATACCCTAGGAGCACCTAAAGGGATGTTGCATCGGCTGGGCGCTAATCATGAACAGTGGACCTTCTCAGGTTTGGTATCGGTGTCCTTCAGCGCTTTCGATTCGTTTGAGCTGCCATCGATTGGGCAACAGCGCACACCCGCGACGTTTGTTGGACTGCGGTCGCAGAAAAAAGATGATCAAGGAAATGTGTTCGATGTGCTGAAGAGCGCGGCTGATCTGGCTGAGGACTGCGTTAACAGCCTTGAGCGCTGCCATACAGAACCTCGTCGCTCGCGTTGGCTCACCGCCGTCGAAACGCTGTCCACGGATCCACTCTTTCGCGAAACAGGTGTTGAGCAATTGATCGAAGACGGCTCTGAATGGAGGGAGCGAGCAACTCGCTTTTTCGGGAAATTAAGCTCTGGCCATGCAATAGTACTGCTCACGACTACGCGCCTTGTCGAATTGGTAGATGAGAAAACCCTTGTCGTTTTAGACGAGCCTGAGGGGCATCTGCATCCGCCGTTGCTGGCCGCATTTATACGCACCGTCGCTGACCTTTTGGTATCAAGGAATGGCGTCGCTCTGTTATCGACTCACTCACCTGTGGTCTTGCAGGAAGTTCCGCGAAGCTGCGTTTGGATGCTGCGCAGGTCACGCGCTGAATCTGCGGTTGAGAGACCTTCCGTTGAAACATTCGGAGAGAGCGCAGGGGTCCTGACTCGGGAGGTGTTCGGCTTGGAAGTCACCCACTCTGGCTTCCATAAGCTCGTCGCCACAGTTGCTCAAAAGCCAGGCATAACCTATGCAGGTGTTGATTATCACTTTGGAGGGCAGTTAGGGGTTGAAGCGCAAGCGTTGGCCAGGAGCTTGGTCGCAGGTAGGGGTAACGGATGAAAAAACTCCAACAGCCAGCCATGCAAGTCGCTGATACAGTCCAGGCCTGTGTCGCGGGTATTTCCATTGCTGAACGTGCCCAGGCTCTCACTGACGCACTGCCGACGATTCAGCGGTGCGAAGCGGAGTATCTGGAGCTTGGGCCGCCCGGCCAGCTCTACCGAATAATCCCAAGCCCTGGTGTGACCCCTGCGATTGATGCCGCACTTATGGGTGTCATCTACAAGAACCATTTTTTACGTCCGGGGTCGCCCTCTCGGACACTCTATGATCGTATCAGGATGGCTCCTGAATTCGGCTTCTGCCCGATGTGCGGCCATCGAATCGTCGCGACAGTTGACCATTACCTGCCACAGTCTCGTTTTCCCACACTTAACCTTACGCCTGCCAACCTCATTCCAGCCTGCTCTGACTGTAACAAGCGGAAGCTGGCCATCGTTGCTGCGAGAGCGGAGGATCAGACGCTACATCCTTACTTCGATGACCTTGGCGATGAGCGCTGGCTGATTGCGGATATCCAACCCTCTACGCCTCCAACTGTGTCATTTGATATTCGCGCTGCCAGAGCATGGGATGAAGTACTCACAGCGCGCGTCAGAAACCACTTCGCCTTGATGGGCTTAGCCGAACTATACGTCGCGCAGGCCGCGAGCGAACTGGCCGATATGTCTTACGGACTCGAAAATATAGGTGCCACAGCCGGGCCTGTAGGGATTCGGCAGCATTTGGAAGCTCAGTTTCGATCATGCCAAGCGCGGGACGCCAATTCTTGGAAAACGGCATTGTATGAAGGGCTGCGAATTTCGGATTGGTTCTGTGAAGAAGGGTATGGGTTGATACGCAACGGGCGGCTCTGAAAGCGGGTTTAGGCTTCAGACTCTGCCCGACGCAAATAGCAAAATCGCACGACCTCATACATGTGCTGCCACACGATTTTGGCTTTGAGGTAGACGTGTGGATCGCAATGCACGACGACCTGCGCAAAACTAACAGGATCGTTCAGGTGTTTGAAATTCTTGGAGAGCAGTTGCATCTATGCTTGGCCGATTAGCCTGCAGCGTAGGCGGTGGTATCCACTGTTTGGCCTCAACGGCAGCTGTGGGTCGAAAGCAGACACCCGCAGCCGTCAGCTCTTGACCCATAGCTGCCCTTCACGAAAGGCAAGAATCGGCCATAACGCAGTCGACAGCGAGCGGCGTACCGGGACGGAATGGTACACAAACGGACGCCATCACTATGGTTATTACCTTGGGAACTGAAGCGTCGGGGATCATGGGCAATGACTTCTCGATTGAGGACAACGCCGACAGACTGGCAACTGAGTAAATCACTGCTTGATTTGATGTCAAAGCTTGAAGTTGCTGAGAGGCGCACCCCCAGCAACATCGAGCTTCTAATCTTATCGCTTTTGGGTTTGTGTGGCCTTGACAATCCAAGTGACCACAAAGGCTAGAGGGGTTATGAATGCACCAAGAACCAGCTTCTTTCTCAGTTCGCTATTTTCAATCTTGGAAGCAATCGAAGGGCTGACCCTGTAGTAATAGGCTATGAATCCCTGGCCGAGCTTGTGCTTTTGAAGGATTTCATCCCTGAACAACCTCAGCACTAGAACCTTTGGATGGTCATAGCTGCCTGTGGCTGCTGTTGCAATGAAGCAACCTGATTTTGCAGGTGGTGCTGTGTTTACTTGAATGCCAGCCGAATTTGCTTTTGAGATTAGCGAGGTTCTCAGTTGCGACAGGTAGGATGTGGCTTCCGGCTCATCTTTTAAGTAGTCCATGTACTCTGATGAATGAGAGTGGAAGGAGTCTACAGCAGCTATGATGGACTTCAAGGAGGCTTCGTTCTCATTTAATGAAAGCGATTTCTCCAGAAGCTTGATTGCTGCGATGCGCTTGGGGATGAAGCCCTTCGCAGATAACCGTGCAAATCCTTTCTGAGCTAAACGGTGGAGCACTGCTGAGCCGCCGGCCGGCATTGGCACTTTGTGATGATCAATGATTTTTTCTTTGTGACTAGCTTCCAGGCTTTTGATGATGTCTGCGTAGCAGTTTTCTATAAGCGACTGAGTGTTTTCAATGCCAAAACTTGGCGTGTGATTCTTTAAGCCCCGATCTAGGCTGAAGAGAACTTCTTCAACTTTAATGGTGTCGTCATCAACCATCATTGCTGCAGCAGATAGGCCTTTGATAAGCCAAGCCTCTGACTCAGTGGGATCGGCTTCGATTATTGAGGAGCTGTACTTATAAGAGTCTCTGTAGCTACTTGCAAGAAATGAGGAGCTTGCCAAGTCTTTTAGAGTGTTGATATCCATTTCTCGATTCCATCATAAACGATAGGGTCAGCTCTGCGAGCAGAGGTAGGGCGTTCCGCATTACAGTGATTTCATTATGGCATCATCGCTGAAGGTCTTTCAAAGATAAAGGAATTTGGCACCGGCCTTCGAAATCTAAAGCCCGAGGTCGCTCGCAAACTCTAGCATTGTTAACCTGGCGCTCTCCGCGTTCGGTGGGGCTGCCCGTGCTGTGGGCAATCTGGCCGGGCCAGTAGCAGGGATGACGGTAGGTACTGCTGTAGGTATGGGCATGCGCTCTTACGTTAATGACGTCTTACCCACTTACCATGCTGGCGACGTAGTCGTGAGCATTCAGGCTCAGGTGAGTGGTGGGATCGGCCCGCAGCGCACTGCCGAATCACTGATCATCAGGGCTTGAGAGGCGACGCACATGTCCGAAATTACCCAGGCAGTCATCTTCGTTGCACTGGCTTTTCTATTTGAGCGGTTCATGAAACCGTACTTGCTGCGTAAGTGGCTAGGTGTTGCATTGGTCATTGCTGGACTGATTGGTTGCGTTGCGCTGAGCCAAACTCGTCTGCAGGGCTTTGACCTGGGATTGATGTCTGCCCTTGCAGTGCCGCTTGGCATAGGGCTGTTCCTGAGCAGGCGACGATTTGAGGGTCGAGAGTAGGAGCCTGGAGGGGCCTTGTACCTGTTTCAGCCAATCACCGGCGCATGCTCAGCCATCAATTCGATTATCCAGTCGATAAACACCCGCACCTTGGCGCTGACATGGCGATTCGGCGGGAAGGCCAGGTACATCGGCATTGGCGACATGTGCCAGTCCTCAAACAGCGGCAGCAGCTCCCCGCTGATCAGGTGTGGTTTGGCCATGTACTGCGGCAGCCAGAGCATCCCGAGGCCAGCCAGGCCGGCGGCAAGGTACGCATTGCCGTCATCGACTGTCAGTTGCGGGCGGGCCTGGACCTCCAAGCGTTCATCCCCACGTTGCATCGAGTAGGGCAAAGTTTTGCCTGTACGAAACCAGAGAAAGCCGACGGTTTTGTGCTGGCCTTCCTCCAGCTCAAGGGGGTGAACCGGCGTCCCGAAGCTATGCAGATAGCCGGGCGTGGCATAGATGCCAAGTTTCAGATCGCCCACATGCCTTGCCACCAAGGACTGGTCGGTGATCTCGCCGCCACGCACCACGCAGTCAACGTTTTCACCAATGATGTCGACGATGCGATCGCTCACGCCCACCGTCAGCTGGATTTCCGGATAACGTGCAAAGAACCCCGGCAAGGCGGGTATGAGCAGCATTCGCGCCAGCGGGCTGGGTACATCCACCCGCAGCCGACCGCGCGGCGCCATCGACGCGCTGGACAAGCTGGTCTCGGCGTCGTCCATGTCTGCCAGTAACCGGACGACGCGTTCGTAGTAGGCCGCGCCGTCGGCGGTGACATTGACCTTGCGCGTGGTGCGGTTGAGCAGGCGCACGCGCAGCCTTGCTTCCAACTGCTGAATGAGCTGCGTCACGGTGGTCTTGCTCATGTGCAGGGTGGCGGCCGCCTTGGTGAAACTGCCGGTTTCCACCACCCGGGCAAACGGCTGCATTGCATCGAATCGGTCCATTCCACGCCTCGTTCGCCCCCTGGATTGTTTGGAGTATACAAACAGTCCTGGCCAGCGCTGCCCGTTTATCCAGGCAGGTGGCCTTTTTTATAGTGGCCTCACCGTAAACACCGGGCCGCGATGGCCCAGAACGAGGTACGCAATGTCCAGCAAACGTGATGTCGTTTTCCCGCCAGATCGCCATGCTTTGTACGAGTTGCACCGCTACTCGCCGGCGATTCGCTCCAATGGTTTTCTGTTCGTATCCGGTCAGGTCGGCAGCCGCAAGGATGGTTCGGCCGAGCCTGACCTCGCGGCGCAGGTTCGCCTGGCCTTTGCCAACCTCAACGCGATCCTGGCCGAGGCCGGTGGTAGTTTCGAGGATGTGGTTGATACCACCATCTTCATGGTCGACCCCGACTCGACATTCGAAACCATTTGGGAGGTGGCAGCCGAGTATTGGGGCGAAGCGCCTTATCCCACGGTGACCGCTATCGGCGTGACCTGGCTTTCCGGCTTCGATTTCGAGATCAAGGTGATCGCGAAACTGCCGCAATAGTAATGGGGTAGGGGAGCACGCTCATAGCCCGTCCTACAGGCATGAATAAGATTTTCCCTATTTCGAGTAGTCCGTTTCCGAAGCATGCTTTGGCCACTGTTGCGCCCTCGAAGTGGCGGCTAGTCTCGCTGGGTCGTTGCCAAATCAACGACCAGGTCTGCAAGCCTGCGCGGTATTACGATGGTGCTCACCATGAGCCTCGGCGTTGAGTCGTGGGTCTCGCTTTATGGTGGCTACGTGCGGGTGACCTTTTGGTCAGCCGGGTTTTCGCCTCGTAATGCCCCGGTCTTGCAGACCTGCACGTAGCTGCCACCTTTCACCTGCAAGTGAAAAGGTGGCGGTCTGACTAATGCATTGCGAGGTACTTATGCTCAAGATCGTCCCGGATCCACCACCGTCCACCGAATCCCCCCATCTCCTTGAAGACACCCTGGTCCAGGCCACCGAGTACGTCATGTGCGCGCTGGCCATCGCCCATCAATCGTTCAATCACCAGCCGAAATCACCGGCCACCCTCGTGATGCTGACGATGATGCACGAGCTTGACGCCACCCGCACATTGCTGGAGTCGGCACTTGCCCAGCTCCACATGAGTACGCGACCGCCGTCATACACTTTGCACTGAAAGAGGCGCCACGGACTGGTGAGAGTGGGCGCCCGGATCGGTGAAACTGCTGATGCGATTCCCGTCATCACCTGGACTTGCCTCATCGCGGGGCAAGCCCGCTCCCACGCATTTGATGCATAACCGGTCGGCACGCGACCGGGTCTTCGAGCCCGCTACATCAAAGACACCCGAGGATTTCGCAAATGGACAACGAAACCCCTGCAGACCACGGCCAGCTCGGCTGGACCGTCGGCACCTGCACCTGCCTGGAAGGTGCCACCAAAGGTACGCGGCTGTTCCGCGTAGAGCCTGGCAACTGTGCGAACCACGCCATGGAGCAGGCCTCTGTGCTGCTCGACAGCGCCCGTCGGGCGTCTTTCATCGGCGTGATGGACAACGAACCGGTGCTGGTCTGGGCCTCGCATTACCTGAGCGATATGGCCAAGGCATTGATGGATGATGCGCATATGGGGATTTTGAAGAAGGTGTGAAACAGAGCCCGATGGGCTGGGGCGGGCAGCGCATCCCCCAGGCCGTGCTCGAATGTCCTCAACACCTCCTATCGTGGCGACAAGCCCGTATAGTGCCTCATCAGTCAAAGGAGTGGCCATGAAACAAACAGCACATCGCATAGGGAGGGGAATCCGATGCGTATTGCAATGATCCTCGCGACAATCGGGACCACCTTGTCGTTGATGTCGCCGTCGCTATCGGCGTCACCCAGCCAACCTCCGTCTCCGTCAACAGGGCGCGCTGACCAGCAGCGTATCTCGGTCCAGGTCGAAGGCGCGGGCAGGGATGTGATCCTGATTCCGGGGCTGGCATCGTCCCGCGAGGTATGGGCTGACCTTGCTACTCGGTTACGCGAGAACCACCGCCTTCACCTCGTGCAGCTTGCAGGCTTCGCCGGTTTGCCTGCGGTGTCCGATAGCGAAGGGAAAGTGGTCGCTCCAGTGGCCGAGGCCATTGCTGATTACATCCGCACCCAGCATATCGAGGCACCCGTGATCATCGGTCACTCGCTGGGGGGAGAGGTTGCACTCATGCTGGGGGCTCGCCATCCCGATCAGGTCGGTCGCTTGATGATCGTCGATGCGTTGCCGTTCTATACGTTGCTGATCGATCCTTCCGCCACCAGCGAAACCGCTACCGTGCAGGCTGCAGCGATGCGCAGTTCGCTGTTGGCAGCATCGCCGGAGCAGAACGAAGCGATGCAGAGTGCATCCATCGCCCGACTCGCCAAAACCGAGGCGGTAAGACCAGGGCTGATTTCTGCGGGGATCAGTTCTGATCGCAAGACTGTGGCCGACGCGGTGTATGAGTTAATGGTCACTGACTTGCGTCCTGAACTTGGTCGTATCAGTGCTCCGGTTGAGGTCGTGTATGCATACGATGCTTTTTACGGCGTACCTGCATCCAGCGTCGATGCAACGTTCCGTCGGGCCTATGCTTCGACACCTGATATCCATTTCACCCGGATCGATGACAGTTTTCATTTCGTCATGCTCGATCAACGGGAGCGGTTTGCCAGCGCCGTGGTGACCTTTCTCAAGCCGGGAGCAGAGCGCGGGCAATGAGTCGTTGGCGTGCTTGTGGGCAGCCTTCTCAAGGTGATCGAGTGAGGGCCTCCAGGTGTACGCCGCAACCCTTGCAGCGCCTATGAGATCGAGCGCCGCCCGCGCGGCGCATCGCTGGCAAGCCAGCTCCCACATTTATTTCTGGCCAGTTATGCCTGCGCCGCCGCGGCTGTACGCCTTGTGGGTACGACGCGGTTTCTGTGTGTGCACCACTGGCGTCCCACCTGTCTCAAGACATGCACCAAGGCGAACAGCGACAACTTCACAGGACAGACTGGCCCGAAACAGATGTGGGAGCTGGCTTGCCAGCGATGCGCCGCGCGGGCGGCGCTCGATCTCATAGGCGCAGAAGCCTTTGCGGCGAACACCTGGAAAGGCCCGGAGCTTACATCCCAGCACCCATCAGAAACTCCCCTTGAGCGTCAACATGAAGTTGCGCGGCTCGCCGTAGTGGTTGCCCCAGCCTGTCGCACCCACGGTGGCGTAATAGCGCTTGTCCAGCAGGTTGTTGCCGTTCAGCGCCAGGCTCCAGTGTTCGTCCAGGCGGTACTGCACGCGGCCGCTCCACAGCGTGTAGCCCGCTTGCTCGATGCTCAGGTTGCCCTGGCGGCGGAAGTTCTCGCTCTGGCTGGATACCCCGGCCCCCACGGTCCAGCGGTCAAGCGCGCCGGCGAGCTGGTAGTCGCCCCAGACCTTGAGCATGTGTCGCGGGATGAAGCTGGACGTGAAGTTGAGCTCGGTCGGGTCGGTCGGGTTGATGGTGTTCAGGTACTTGGTCTGGGTGTAGGTGTAGCCCGCCAGCAGTTGCAGGCGCTCGATGGGCGAGCCGCTGACCTCGGCCTCGAAGCCTTGGGCGCGCACCTTGCCGCTGTCGGTGTAGCAGTACTGGTCGCCCGAACCCTTGCAGGTGTCGACGAAGTCGGTTTCGGCGCGGTGCTCTTCAATGGTGCGGAACAGGTTGAAGGCGGTGTTGAGCGCGCCGCCGAACAGTTCACCCTTGATGCCCAGCTCGTAGTTGGCGCCGGTCTTCGGTTGCAGGGCCTGGCCCTGGGCGTTCACCAGGTTGCTCTGCGGCTGGAAAATGTCCGCGTAGCTGGCGTAGGCAGTCCACTCATCATTGAGGTCATAGAGCACTGCGGCGAAAGGCGTGACCTGGCCGTTTTCCTGGCTGCGGTTGTGCACCCAGTAGTCCCAGGCCTGGGTGTAGGAATCGCTTTTGTTGCGGTACCAGCTAACCCGCGTGCCGAGCACCAGGGTCAGCGGCTCGGCCAGCTTCAGGCGCAGGGTGGCATAGGTGCCGTACTGGGTGGTGGTTGAGTCGGTGGGTTCGCTGCCGCCACGGCTGGGGTTGGCCAGAAACTCGTCCTTGGAGGGGTGTGGAAAGGCCGGTGACGGGTCGAAGGGGTTCTGGGTACCGTTGAGCGGCATCAGCGCGAAGTAATCGTGGGTCTTCTGGCGGCTGGCGTTGGCGCCGACGATCAACTCGTGCTCGAGACCGAATGCCTCGAACTTGCCGTCGACGTAGCTATCGAAGCCGTAGTCGTCCTGGTCGTAGTCGAAACGCCCGACATGGCGGCGGATACCGGCACTGCTGGCGCCGACCGGTACCGCGCCTTCGGAGTAGCCGTACTCGAGGTTCTGGTTGTTGTGGGTGTAGACCGAGGCGAAGTTGAGCGTCCAGTCGTCATTGAAGCGATGCTTGAGATCGGCGAAACCGGTGATGCGCTGGCTTTGCAGGTCGTTCCAGCTGGCACCCAGGCAGGTGGAGCGCGACAGCTTCAGGTCGCTGCCATCGGCATAGCGGGGCAGGCCGGTGTAGCAGGGCGAGGCATCGATGTCTTCATAGGCCAGGCCGACGCCCAGGGTGGTGTCAGGCGTCACGTCCCAGTCCAGGGCACCGTACAGCACCTGGTCCTGGCGCTTGGCATTGTCGTAGAAGTACTGGCGATCCTGCAGGGTGGCCACGGCGCGGCCGCGCACGGTACCCGATTCGTTCAGCGGGCCGCCAACGTCCACCTGGCCGCGATAGTTGTCCCAGGTGCCGGCGGACAGGGTCAGTGTGGTCTGGGCCTTGTCCTGTCCACGTTTGCGCACGAAGTTGACGCCGCCTGCCGATGAGCCGGAACCTTTCATCATGCCGGCCGCGCCCTTGAGGATCTCGACCCGGTCGTAGAAGGCCATGTCGCTGGAGAAGCTGTTGGCCTGGACATAGTTGCCGCCCACGTCCAGCGGCACACCGTCGTACTGGTACTGGCCGTCGAGGTTGAAACCGCGCGAGTAGAAGTACTTGCCGCCCATGGGCGAGTCGTAGACGGTGATGCCGGGGGTCTTGTCGAGCACCTGTTCCAGGGTGTTGAGGTTCTGGTCGTCGAGCATCTTGCGGGTCATGACCGTGACCGACTGCGGTGTCTCCTTGAGCGTATGCACGCCTTTGCCGATGGTCACCGCCCGCGCTGCATAGGACTGGGTGCCCTCGCTGGTGGCGTCGAGGCGGTTGGCGTCGATGGTCAACGGTCCCAGCTCGATCGCGGGGCCATTGTCAGCCGGGACCAGCACATAGCCGCCATTGCCCTGCCGCTGGGCTTGCAGCCCGCTGCTGCCGAGCAGGCGCAGCAGGCCTTCCTCGACGCTGTAGCTGCCGTCGAGCCCAGGGGTGGAGAGATGGCGGGTCTGCTCGGTGTCGAACGAAATGGTCACCCCCGCCTGCACGCCGAACTGGCTGATGGCGTTGCCCAGGGGGCCGGCTGCGATGTGGTAGGCGGTCTGGCTGACGGCCAGGGCGTCGACCGGCGCGAACATCAGGCCAGGCGCGGTGGCGAGGGACAGGCCGAGGGTGAACCGGTGGATGGCGTGGCGCAGGCGGGTGCTGGGCTGGAGCAGGGGCATTGGGTGATCCTTGCGTGTCATGGCGGAAAGTCGCTGTCGTCGCGGCTTGTGTCATGGACGGACGAGAATCGAAATCAGCAAGATTGCGGAAAATTTTTTTGCACCGGGCTCAGGCAGGTTCGACGTTGACCCAGTAACGGCTCAGGTACCGCACCCTCACGGGCAGGGATTTCGGCAGGTTCGCCAAGGCGATATCGGTGTCATCGATGGCGAACGAGCCAGAAATGCGCATGCCTTGGACGGACGGCGCGCAACGCAGCACGCCGGGACGGTAGCGGCCCAGTTCGGCGATGAAATCGCCCAGGCGCCAGTCGTTCACGCTGAGCATGCCCTGCACCCAGGCCGCGGAATCGGCGGGCAGGGCTTGTGCGCGGCCGATCGCGTCGCGGTCAAAGCCGGCCTGTTGGCCGGCGTCCAGGCGCAACACCTGGTCGAGGTGGCGTTGCGGGCGTATCTCGACGGCGGACTGCAATACGCCGACCTGTGTCTGCTGCGCTGTTTGGCGCACGCTGAACTGCGTGCCCAGCGCACGCACGCTGCCGTTGTCGGTGTGCACGATGAACGGGCGGCGGGCGGCGTCGCTGGCGGTGCTGATCAGGATCTCGCCGCGATACAACTGGATCGCCCGCACCTGGGCGTCGAAGCGCACGTCGAGGGCGGTGTCGACGTTCAGCTCCAGCTGCGAACCGTCGTCCAGGCGCAGCGAGCGCCGTTCACTGCTGCCGGTGCGCTGCTGGGCGAGCAGGGCGCGATAGGGCACCTGCTCGCTGGCCAACCAGGTACCGCCACCGACGGCCAGTAGCAGGCCCAGCACCTTGAGCACCTCGCGGCGCTGCGCCTGGGCCGCGCCCAGGCCTGACAGCGCAGCCTGGCGCGGCACCGTTGACCACTGGTGTTGGAGTTTCTCCACCCGCGACCAGGCTTCGGCATGCGCGGGGCTTGCGGCCAGCCAAGCCCGCCAGGCCTGGGTCCGTGCTATGTCGGCATCACCGTCATTGAGTTGCACGTACCAGGTCGCGGCCGCCTCGAGGGTTTTCAGGTCCACTGGCCGGCCCTCAATTGTCGACCACCAGCAGGCAGCGGGTCATGGCCCGGATCAGGTGGTTCTTGACTGTGGTGATCGATACATCGAAGCGTTCGGCGACCGCCGCGTAGGTCAGCCCTTCCAGTTGCACCGCGAGGAAGATGTCACGGGTCCTGGGGCCCAGTTCATCGAGCAGTACATCGACCGCTACCAGCATTTCGATGATCGACAGGCGCGTCTCCGGCGACACTTCGACCGGCTCCGGGCGCAGGGCCAGGGCCTGCAGGTAGGCCTGCTCGATGGCGCGGCGCCTGACTTTGTCGATCAGCAGCGCGCGGGCAATGGCGCTGAGGTAGCTGCGCGCCTCGCGAATGGGGCCTTGGTTGCGGGCAGTCATCACCCGCAGGAAGGTGTCGTGGGCCAGGTCGGACGCATCGGCGGCATTGCCCAGGCGTGCGCGCAGCCAGCTTTTCAGCCAGCCGTTGTTTTCGCAGTACAGCTGGTGAAGCGCCGAGCGGTCGAGCGTCGACATAGAGCGGGATCCAAGGTGTAAATGGTAATTGCTCGCATTGTCTCGGGGTGGCGGGGGGATTGCAAGGTCCGGCCGGCCTGTCGCATCCAGCTCAACTGATGAAAATTATCCTCGATACCAACTCCGCACTGTTCTTCGCCTGCAACTTCTTCATCAACCGCGCCCGATGCACTTCCACCGTCCGATGCGATATCCCCAGCTGCCGCGCCACTTCCTTGCAGGTCAGCCCGTTCACGATATGCGACGAAATCTGCCGTTCACGCGGCGTCAGTTGCACCGCGGGTGCCGGCTGCCGGTCGAGCCGTTCGAAATGCCAGATCATCAGCTTGAACGGATCCTCTGCCGTTAGCGTAAAGCCCTGGGCCCGGGCCCAGAACACCTCGCCGTTGCGGTGCTGCATGAAACGCTCGTCCGAATAGAAGGCGCCCAGACCGTTGCGCAGCCAGTGCTCGCTGCGCTCGCCAATGCTCTGGTAGTCGGCCTGGGAAGGGTAGAGCAGCAGGGTCAGGTGCCCGCGCAGCTCCTCGCGGGTGTAGCCGAACAGCCGGGCAAAGGCCTCGTTGCAGTCGAGCATGCGCCGGTGGCCGGTGATCAGTTGCGGCGCGGGTGACACCTGGAACGCCAGGCGCTCGAGGTCCGGGGAGGCGTGGGTGGGTACGGTCATCAGGCTTCCTGCCTCGGTGCTTGGGGTCATGTCCCGTAAGCATCACTACTTACTCGTGTACGTAGTTGCCCCAACTAGCGTGGGATTCGGGTGCTGCCACATTGTATGCAATACCCGCTTCAAGGACAGAAGAAAACACCATGTTCCAAGATTCCATCGCCATCGTCGCCGCCGCGCACAGCCCTTTCGGTCGCCTGGATGGCCTGAACCTCGAGGACCTGATCGTCCAGGTCACCCGCGATGCCTTGCAGGATGCAGGTATCGACGCCGCCGAGATCGACGCGCTGTTTCTCGGCCACTTCAACTCGGGCCTGGTGGCCGACGGCTTCCCCGCCTCGCTGATGTTACAGGCCGACCCGCAACTGCGCTTCAAGCCCGCCACCCGCTGTGAGAACGCCTGCGCCTCGGGCTCGGCGGCGATCCAGGCCGGGATCAACGCGATCCGCAGCGGCGCCGCCGAGCTGGTGCTGGTAGTCGGTGCGGAGAAGATGACTGGCAACAGCACGGTCGAGGTCACCCGGGCGCTGGCCGGCGCCGGTTACCAGAACGCCTTGCAGGAGGCCGGCCTGAGTTTTGCCCAGCTGTTCGGCCAGGTTGCCCAGCAATACACCGAGCGCTACCACAGCCCACTGGCATCGATGGCGGCGATCGCGGTGAAGAACCACGCCAATGCCATGGCCAACCCGCTGGCGCAGATGCACCGGGTGATGGACTTCGAGCACTGCAACCAGGTGTCGCCGAGCAACCCGCTGATCGCGGCGCCCCTGCGCCTGACCGACTGCTCGCTGATCAGCGATGGTGCTGCGGCGATCATCCTGGCTTCGCCCGCCCGCGCCCGATCGATGCGGCGCCAGGTGGCGATCCGCTCGATGGTCCAGGTCAATGACTTCCTGCCGTTGTCGCGCCGCGACATGCTGGCCTTCGAGGGGCCGCAGCGGGCCATCCACGGGGCGCTGCGCGAGGCGGGGGTGACCCTCAACGACCTGAGTTTCGCCGAGGTGCACGACTGCTTCACCATCGCCGAACTGCTGATCTACGAAGCCATGGGCCTGGCGCCGCGTGGCGAGGGGCACCGCGCCCTGGACGACGGCATCGTGCGCCAGGGTGGGCGCTTGCCGGTTAACCTGTCCGGCGGGCTCAAGGCCAAGGGGCATCCGGTGGGGGCCACCGGGGTGTCGATGCATGCCCTGGGTTTCGCCCAGCTGACCGGCAAGCCCATCGGCCTGGGCGTGCCCAACGCCGAGTTCGGCCTGCTGTTCAACATGGGCGGCATGGCGGTAGCCAACTACGCCAGCGTGCTGCAAGCCGTCAGGGTCTGAGGCATGAACATCGCCCATTGGTTGCAGGACGCGGCCCAGCGTTGGCCTGAGCGGCCGGCGTTGTTCGAGGGGACGCGGCAGATCGCCGACTACCGGATGTTTGCCACCCAGGTGCGGACACGGGCACTGGAGCTGCGTCACGTGCACGGCATCGAACCGGGCGAGCGGGTGGCGCTGTTGATGAAGAACAGCTGCGACTACCTGCAACTGCTCTACGCGATCTGGTGGTGCGGTGCGGTGGCGGTGCCGATCAACCACAAGCTGCACGCCCTGGAAGCCGCGTGGATCGCCGGCAATGCCGGGGCGCGGCTGATCTTCACCGACGAGGGCCAGCTGTTCGCCGACCTGGCATTGCCGAACGGCTGCCGCGAGCTGGCCGCGCCTGTCCAGCGCATGCCGGGGCTGTCGGCCGGCGATGAGCTGCAGGCGCCGTACCCACGCCAGGACTGTGACTTGGCCTGGCTGTTCTACACCTCCGGCACCACCGGGCGTTCCAAGGGCGTAATGCTGTCCCATGGCAACCTGGTGGCCATGTCGCTGTGCTACCCGCTGGACGTCGACCCGGTAGCCGCCGAAGACGCCGTGGTCTATGCCGCGCCGATGTCCCACGGCGCGGGGCTGTACAACTTAATCCACGTGCGTTGCGGCGCCCGGCACGTGGTGCCCCTGTCCCGGGGCTTCCAGGCGACGGAGCTGTTCACCCTGGCGCGATCGCTCGGGCAGGTCAGCCTGTTCGCCGCGCCGACCATGGTCAAGCGCATGGTCGAGCAGGCGCGCCAGCAAGGCTATGCCGGCGAAGGCATCAAGACCATCGTCTACGGCGGCGGCCCGATGTACCTGGCGGACCTGGTGGATGCCCTGGATACCTTCGGCCCGCGTCTGGTGCAGATCTACGGCCAGGGCGAATGCCCGATGACCATCAGCGCATTGTCCCGCGAGGCCATCGCCGACCGTGGCAACCCGGGCTGGCCGGCCATCGCCGCTTCCGTTGGTCGGGCCCAGGCCTGCGTGGAGGTGCGCGTGGTCGATGGCGCGGGCCGGGAGACGGCGGCTGGCGAGGCAGGGGAGATCGTCGTGCGCGGCTCGGTGGTGATGCAGGGTTACTGGGAAAATCCCCAGGCCACCGCGGCGGCCCTGGTGGACGGCTGGCTGCACACCGGCGATATCGGCTTTCTCGACGGCCAGGGCTACCTGTCGCTGACCGACCGCAGCAAGGACGTGATCATTTCCGGGGGCAGCAACATCTATCCCCGCGAGGTCGAGGAAGTGCTGATCCAGCACCCCGAAGTGTTCGAGGCCTGCGTGGTGGGCGAAGCCGACGCCGAGTGGGGCGAGTCGGTGGTGGCCTTCGTTGTGCCGCGCACGGCAGGCAGCCTCGATGCGCGGACCCTCAATGAGTGGTTCCTGGCGCGCATGGCCTCGTTCAAGAAACCGAAGAAGTACCTGTTCTGCGCCGAGCTGCCGAAAAACAGCTATGGCAAGATTCTCAAGACCCAGTTGCGCCAATGGCTGCAGGACCCGGACGGGTCGTTCGGCAGCGCTTGAGCCGCGACATTTCATGGAAAGCGACACGACAGGAGTTACCCGCATGGGCATGTCACCCGCCAACACCCAGCGCCAGCGGCGCCGGGCTTTCATCGGCGCCACCACCGGCCATCTGATCGAGTGGTACGACTACGGCGTCTACGGCTTTCTGGCCTTGTATATCGGCAAGGCCTTCTTTGTTTCCGACGACCCTACCAGCAGCTTGCTGGCGAGCTTCGCGGCCTTTGCCCTGAGCTTCTTCATCCGGCCCTTGGGCGGGCTGTTCTTCGGCCCGCTGGCGGACAAGATCGGCCGCCGCCGCACGCTGATCACGGTGCTGGTGATGATGGCCGGCTCCACCTTCCTGCTCGGCCTGCTGCCGACCTACGCCAGCATCGGCATCGCCGCGCCGGTGCTGCTGGTGCTGATCCGCTGTGTACAGGGCTTCTCCGCCGGGGGCGAGATTGGCACCATCACCAGCTTCATCTCCGAATACGCCGGCCCCGGCCGTCGGGGTTTCGCCACCTGCTGGCTGATG
This sequence comes from Pseudomonas sp. WC1, assembly GCF_050586565.1. Taxonomy (NCBI): domain Bacteria; kingdom Pseudomonadati; phylum Pseudomonadota; class Gammaproteobacteria; order Pseudomonadales; family Pseudomonadaceae; genus Pseudomonas; species Pseudomonas sp. WC1. The sequence continues at coordinate 45,531 of NZ_JBOBDQ010000007.1, read as the reverse complement.
GTCACCGCGGTGCTCGGCCTGCTGCTGGGCGGTGCGGTGGCCAATGGCATGACCTGGGCCCTGGGCGCCGAGCTGATGCAGGAATGGGGCTGGCGGATCCCGTTCCTGATCGCCGGGCCCCTGGGTTTCATCTCGTTGTATATCCGCCTGAAGCTCGAGGACAGCCCGGAGTTCCTCGCCCTGGTGGAAGCCGGGCAGACCTCCAAGGCGCCGCTGCGCGAGGTGTGGCAGTGGAAGCGTTCGATTGCCCTGGTGTTCTTCATCATCACCTTGCACAGCTCGATCTTCTACCTGGTGCTGACCTTCGCCTCGACCTACATGTCCAACACGCTGAAGTTCGACAGCGGCACCACCTTGCTCTATGTGTTTGTCGCCAGCCTGTCGGCGGCGCTGGTGATGCCTTTCGGCGGCGCCTTCACCGACCGCTACGGGCGCAAGCCGTTCCTGATGGTGATCGGCACGTTGGCGACCCTGGCCATGTACTGGTTCTTCAAGACCGCGCCGGGCGCCACACCGGCCACTCTGTTCTGGCCGCTGATGGCGGTGGCGATCCTGTTCGGGCTGTATGCGTCGTCGACCTACGCGCTGATGAGCGAGCTGCTGCCGACGCGCATCCGCTCCACCGGCATCGCCATGGCCTACAACATCCCGGTGGCGGTGTTCGGCGGCAGCGCGCCGCTGATCTCCACCTGGCTGATCAAGGTGACCGGGGATATCACCGCGCCGTGGTACTTCTACGTGGGCACCGGCGTGGCGTCGCTGCTGGCGCTGGTGGTGCTGCGCCAGGAGGACTTCGTGGCCTGCAACCGTGCACCGACGCAAGAACGTCCGGTGGGGACGGTGCTGGCGGATTCTCAGGCTTGATGTAGCAGGGGGGGGCTATCAGGCGCAGCGCCAATTCCGGAGCGGGGCGGCATTCTGTTACAGTCGCCGCCTCATGTAATCGGCCCGAGGATGTACAAGGATGTCGCTGCACGATTGGTTCGGATTTGTCGTTGTCTCGATGGTGGTGACCTTGTCGCCAGGCCCGGGTGTCATCATGGCGTTGTCCAACTCGCTATCGCACGGGCCGAGGCGGGCGATGCTCGGTTCGCTGGGCAATGCGCTCGGGCTGCTGGTGGTGTCCACCGCCACCAGTGCGGGCCTCGGGGTACTGCTGCAGACCTCGGCCAGTGCCTTCCTGCTGCTCAAGGTGGTGGGCGCGAGCTACCTGATCTACCTCGGCGTCAAGCAGTGGAAAAGCCGCAGCAGTGCCTTCGACCAGCTCGAGCAACCGGTCAAGGCCCTGGTCAGCAACCGCCGGCTGATGCTCAACGGCGTGACGGTGGCGTTGACCAACCCGAAAGCCATCCTGTTCTTTGCCGCCTTCCTGCCGCAGTTCATGGGCACGGGCAACGGCGCCGATAGTCAGCTCGGGCTGCTGGTCGGCACCTTCGCCCTGTGCTCGATCCTGGCCCATGCTTTCTATGTCCTCCTGGCCCAGGCGTTGAAGCGCAAGCTGGCGGCACCAAGCCGCGCCCGCCTGATGAATCGCCTGTTCGGCGTGTCGTTCATGACGCTGGGGGCCAGCCTGTTCACCGTTCAGGCCAAGACCGCCTGAGCCCAACGTTTTCCGATAGGTAGATTTCCATGGCACAAGCCACCGACCAGGCCTTCTACGACCGCGCCGATGCGCATGTGGAACTGGCCAACCAGCAGATCGAAAAGCTCGAGGACCTCGGCAAGGTCAGCGCTTCGATGACCTTCGCCGCCAGCCGCTTCAATGCCTGGATGGCGGCCCGCAGTTTCAAGTCCGCGGCGGAGATGGCTGCGGCGCGCGAGGAGTTGCTGAAGTACTTCAGCGAGCAGTACCGGATGATGCTCGAAGACAACCTTGACGAGCATATCCAGCACTTCGACCGCTATGTGCTGGGCAAGGACAGCTGAGCTCGCACGCAACCAGGACATCGACGAAAAACACCCCACCGCTTCGGTGGGGTGGCATCAATGCAATGCGCCTTGTTCCTGCGCAGGCACGCCGAACGACACGTAGTAGGCCAGGCCGACAAAGATCGCCCCACCCACGGCGTTGCCCAGGAACACCGCCGCCAGGTTCTCCGCCAACTGCCCCCAGCTCAGGTAGCCGGCGAAGATCGCCGCCGGGATCAGGAACATGTTGGCCACCACATGCTGGAAGCCGATGGCGACGAAGGCCATGATCGGGAACCAGATGCCGAGGATCTTGCCGCTCATCTCGCGGCTGGCGTAGGACAGCCACACCGCCAGGCATACCAGCCAGTTGCAGCCGATACCGGAGACGAACGCGTGCAGGAAGTCGGCGCTGACCTTGCTGGTGGCGCCGGCCAGGGTCTTGCCCAGATACGCGCCCTCGGTCAGCCCCAGCAGATGGCCGAAGCAGTAGGCGACGAACAGCGCACCCAGCAGGTTGGCCAGGGTCACCAGGGTCCAGTTGCGCGCCACCGCCCGCAGGCGGATACGCCCGGCGAACATCGCCAGGGGCAGGCTCATCATGTTGCCGGTGAGCAGTTCGCCACCGGCCAGGATCACCAGGATCAGGCCGATGGGAAACACCGCGGCGCCGAGCAGTGTGCCGAACGAGGCCCACTGCGGGGGAATCATGGTGCTGACGTGGATCGCCAGCAGAAAGCCCAGGGAAATGAATGCGCCGGCCAGGAAGCCGAGAATCAAGGTGGCGCGGGTGGGCAGGTGGGCTTTGCGGGTGCCGGCTTCGATGACCAGCTCGGTGATCCGGGAGGGGGTATTCACAGACATTTCAACAACTCGAACGCAAGGATAACGGCGGTACCATTGGGCGGATCTGGTAACTATGGGACGAGGCCAGCGCGGTTCGGCTCGTGGTGGAGGGAACAGGCAACTTCGAAGCGGGCGGCACGTTATCTGAGGCAATTTGACGCGGTCAAATCGATAGGCTGGATGAGTTGATAGAGCGCATCTATGAGGTGCGGTTGTTCAGCCGCGCTGTGCTATACCACAAGCGATCAAACCCTGCGTGAGAGGAAGCCTTGGTGAATACAGTCGAGATCGAGCCGCAGGCTGTCGACAGCCCGATCACCCGTAGTGCGATGTTTCTGGTGGCCACGCTCAATCCGGGAGAGCAACCTGTGGCCGCTGTGCGGGCGCTGTGCGCCGACCTTGGCGGCCTGGTGCGTTCCGTGGGCAAGCGGGTGCCGGCCGGTAACTTGTCTTGCGTCATCGGCTTCGGCGCGGTGGCCTGGGCGGGTTTGTTCGGTGCGCCGCAACCGGCCGGCCTGCATGTCTTTCGGGAATGCGGCAGTGGTTCGCGCAAGGCGCTTGCCACACCGGGTGACATGCTTCTGCATATCCGCGCCGAGCACATGGACCTGTGTTTCGAGCTGGCGGCATTGCTGGTCAAGCGCCTGGCGGGGGCGGTGACGGTGGTCGATGAAGTGCAGGGGTTCCGCTATTTCGACATGCGCAGCATCATCGGCTTCGTCGATGGCACCGAGAACCCCGGTCCGCGGGATGTGGCGCGCTTCACCCTGGTAGGCGACGAGGACCCGGCGTTTGCCGGCGGCAGCTATGTGCTGGTGCAGAAGTACCTGCATGACATGGCCGGCTGGGAGGCGCTGTCGACCCAGGAGCAGGAGCGCATCATCGGGCGCACCAAGCTGGCCGACATCGAACTGGATGCCGCGAGCAAGCCCAGTTGCTCGCACAGTTCGCTGACCACCCTGGAAGAGGGTGGGCAAGAGATCAAGATCCTGCGCGACAACATGCCCTTCGGCCGCCCCGGGGCCGGGGAGTTCGGTACCTATTTCATCGGTTACGCACGGTCGCCCGCGCCGATCGAGCAGATGCTCGAAAACATGTTTGTCGGCAAGCCGCCGGGCAACTACGATCGTCTGCTGGACTACAGCCGCGCCGTTACCGGTGGGTTGTTCTTCGTGCCTCCGGTGGATTTCCTCGAGCAGGCCGCTGAATGACATTTCACCCGCACGCTTGAAACGAGGGGCAGGGCCGTGCAGTATTGCGCCGCATTACATGGTACATGCCATGGTACGCATAGGTGGAATGAGCAATGGCCCGCAATGGCATAGACAAGGCTTCCGTGCAGCAGGCACGGCAGGCGCTGATGGCCCGGGGTGAACACCCCAGTATCGATGCGGTACGTATCGAGTTGGGCAACACCGGCTCGAAGACCACTATCCACCGCTACCTCAAGGAACTCGACCGGCAGCCGCTGGAGTTGCTGGGTAGCCTGGGGGCCTTGAGCGAACCGTTGGCGCGATTGGTCGAGCAACTGGCCGCCCAGTTGCAGGAGGAAGGGCAGGCCCGGATCGCGGCCGCCGAGCAGGCGGCGCAGGCACGTTGTGCGGCAATGCAGGCCGAGCTGCAACTGACCCAGCGCGACCTGGCCGGCGCGCTGCGTCAGGTCGAGGCCCTGACCGCTGCGCTGCACGCCGAGACCCAACGGCTCACGGTTGCCCAGGCCAGCCTGCAGGCCGAGCAGTTGCGCAGCGCCAGCCTCAGCCAGTCACAGGGTGAGTTGCAAGCGCGCCTGGCCGACAAGGACGGGCAACTGCGCGCCAGCCTCGAGCAGCATCAGCAGGATCAACGCCGCAACGAGACCCAGGTGCGCCAGCTGCAAGGCCAGTTGCAGACCTTGCAGCAGGGCGCCTTGGCGCGTCAGGACGAGCTGACGCGCCTGCACCGCGACAATGAGCGCCTGCTCGCCGAACATCGCCAGGCCACGGCCCATGGCACGCTGCTGGATGAGCAACTGCAGCAGCGTGACGCGCAGGTGCAGGGCTTGCGCGCCATCCTGGCCCAGGCTCAGGGCGCCAACGACGAGATGCGTCGACAGCTGGCAGCCCGAGCAGCGGACACATCGACCCTGTAGAACATCGCTGCGACAGATGCGCCGTTTGTTCAAGTGTCTCGCTCAGGCACCAGGCAACACTGGCGGCTCCAACCATGACTGGAGCCCTCCATGCGCATCTTCTATGCCCCGTGTTTCTTCTTCGGTTTCATCGCCACCGCCGTGTGGCTGATCAATCTTGGCGCCGACATTCTCTGGCTGCTGCCCTTGCTCGGCGTGGCGATCCTGCTGTCGTTCACTTGCGAAGCGCTGTGCCCCTACAAATCTGCCTGGAGCGAGGCGGCAGGCGAAGGCGGGCGTGATGGACTGCACGCACTGGTCAACGAAACACTCAATATCGCCAGCATCGCAGCCATCCCGCTGTTCGCCGGCTGGCTGCCCGCCACAAGCCTGTGGCCCAGCCACTGGCCCGTGCTGGGGCAACTGTTGCTGGCGCTGCCCCTGGCCGACCTGGGGATCACCCTGGTGCACTACGCCAGTCATCGCAGCGCATTGCTCTGGCGCCTGCACGCGGTGCATCACAGTGTGACTCGGCTGTACGGTTTCAATGGCTTGATGAAGCACCCGCTGCACCAGATGGCCGAGGGGTTGGGCGGCGTACTTCCGTTGCTGCTGCTGGGTTTGCCGCAGGACGTGGCGGCGTTGCTGGCGTTCTGCATAGCGGTCCAGCTGCTGTTGCAACACAGCAATGTCGACATGCGCATCGGCGTTCTGCGCCACCTTTTCGCCTGGGCCCCCGTGCACCGGCCGCACCACCTGAAGTACGGCACCCTGGGCGACGTCAACTTCGCGCTGTTCTTCCCCGTATGGGATCGCTTGCTCGGCACTGCCCTTCACCTGCCGGAGTATGGGTTGGCCGATGACGACATGGGCATCGGCGACCGTCCGGACTACCCGCAAACGTACCTTGCGCAACTGCGTGAGCCGTTCCGCCCAGTGGCCACGGCGCAACCACCGGCACCCTTGCCGAAAAGGCTGAGCCAGGCGCTACGCCAGCACGTCTGAGCGCAGATGGCGCAGGGCTTCGCTGGCGCGGATGCCGAATTGCTGGCGCAGGCTGCGGCTCAGGTGCGCCGAGTCGGCGAAGCCGGCGGCCATGGCCGCCTCGGTCAAGCTGGCGCCGGCCAGCGCCGCGCCCAGGGCCACGCGCAGGCGTTGCCACAGCACCATGCGCCGTACCGACAGCCCCAGGCGGCCACTGAACAGGCGCTCGAGCTGGCTGACCGACAGCGCCGCTGCCTGTGCCAGCTCGGTGGCCGGCAGGCGCTGCTCGTCCACTGCGCGAATTCGTGCCAGGGCCCGCGCCAGGCGCGGATCCAACGGGCGGCGCGGTGCCTGGCGCAACGCCTGGGCCAGGCTGGTGATATCGCGGGGGGCTTGCTGGCAAACGTCGAGCAGGGTCTCCAGGGAAAACGCCAGGGGCTCGGCGAACAAGGTGATGCAGGCGGTGCCGGGTGCGAGAATGGCGTGGGGCTGCAACGAGGCGATGGCCAGCATGTCGCCGCGATGCTGTTCGCCATTGACCTGCAGGCACGCTTCGCCCTCAAGGGCAAGCAGTACCTGGTGGGCATAGTGGGCATGGACACCGGTGTGGCCCGCCGTGCCGAGCAGCAGGCCGTGGTCATCGGCCAGCCAGAGCCGACCTCGCCAGGCGCTGTGCTGTGGTTCGTTCATTGCGGGTTCCCTATCCGTTTCGGCGCTCGTTCACTCATGCGAGTGGATATCGTTCAAAGGCCGATTATGCTTGAAGTGACTTGCCGCGATTCGGGGCCGATGCCTCGTCGTGCTTCGCGCAGCCTGCAATGCCTTTTGGCCTGGGTGCGTGCTTTGGCTACCTGATGGAGCACTCCGGTCTACCACAACCAGACGGAGGCGACCCATGGCGGTCCTTGACAGCGCATCCACGGGCAGTAGCGCGCCCCAACGTGGCATCACCCGGGAGGAGCGCAAGGTCATCTTCGCCTCTTCGCTGGGCACCGTGTTCGAATGGTACGACTTCTACCTGTACGGCTCGCTGGCGGCAATCATCGCCAAGCACTTTTTCGCCGGGGTCAACGAAACCACTTCGTTCATCTTTGCCTTGCTGGCTTTCGCCGCCGGCTTTGCCGTGCGGCCGTTCGGCGCCATCGTGTTCGGTCGCCTGGGCGACATGATCGGGCGCAAGCACACCTTCCTCATCACCATCGTGATCATGGGCGTGTCCACCGCGGTGGTCGGGTTGCTGCCCAGCTATGCGACGATCGGCGTGGCCGCGCCGGTGATCCTCATCACCCTGCGGCTGTTGCAGGGGCTGGCATTGGGCGGGGAGTACGGCGGCGCTGCCACCTATGTGGCCGAGCATGCGCCCAAGGGCAAGCGCGGGTTCTTCACCGCGTGGATCCAGACCACCGCCACCCTCGGGCTGTTCCTGTCGCTGCTGGTGATCCTGGCCTGTCGTACGGCCATGGGCACCGAGGCGTTCGAGGACTGGGGCTGGCGGATACCATTCCTGCTGTCGATCCTGCTGCTGGCAATCTCGGTGTACATCCGCCTGCAACTCAACGAGTCGCCGGTGTTCATGAAGATGAAGGCCGAGGGCAAGGCGTCGAAGGCGCCGCTGACCGAATCGTTCGCCCGTTGGGACAACCTCAAGGTGGTGATCATGGCGCTACTCGGTGGCACCGCCGGCCAGGCGGTGGTGTGGTACACCGGGCAGTTCTACGCGCTGTTCTTCCTGCTGCAGACACTGAAGATCGACCCGCAGACCGCCAACCTGCTGATCGCAGGTTCCCTGCTGATCGGCACGCCGTTCTTCATCGTCTTCGGCAGCCTGTCCGACCGCATCGGGCGCAAGAAGATCATCATGGCCGGCTGCATCATTGCCGCGTTGACCTATTTCCCGATCTTCAAGGCGCTGACCGAGTACGGCAACCCGGATGTGTTCGTCGCCCAGGAGCAGAACCCGGTCGTGGTGGTGGCCGACCCCGGGCAGTGCGCCTTCCAGTTCGACCCGGTGGGCAAGGCCCGGTTCACCAGTTCCTGCGACATTGCCAAGAGCCTGCTGGCCAAGCGGGCGATCCCGTACGAGAACGAAAAGGCCGAGCCTGGCAGCGTGGCGCAGATCCGTATCGGCGAGCGGGTGATCCCGAGTTTCGAGGGGACCGGTCTGGCCGCGGCTGAACTGAAGACTCAGGCCGACGCTTTCACCGCCACGCTGACCGGCGCCCTGAAAGAGGCCGGTTATCCCGAGAAGGCGGACCCTGCGAAGATCCATTACCCGATGGTGTTGCTGCTGCTGACCATCCTGGTGATATACGTGACCATGGTCTATGGGCCGATCGCCGCCTGGCTGGTGGAGCTGTTCCCGGCGCGGATCCGCTACACCTCGATGTCGCTGCCGTATCACATCGGCAACGGCTGGTTCGGTGGTTTTCTGCCAACGGTGGCCTTCGCCATGGTGGCGGCGACCGGGGACATCTACTACGGGCTGTGGTATCCGATCGTCATTGCGGTGATGACCGCGGTGTTGGGCATCTTCTTCCTGCCTGAGACCAAGGACCGGGATATCCATCACACCTGAAGGATGAAGGTCCGCTCCTGCAGAAGTCGCCCGATTCACGCCCTCGCTGCAGGAGCGGCCCTGGTCAGTCGAAGTAACCGCGCAAGCTATACCGGTAGCCGACATCCACCTCCGAGGCCTGTGGGCGCGCATAGGCCTTTTTCATGACGAATTCGAACGCCGGTTCGTACAATCCGTCGCGCACCACGGCGCCCGCGAGCACTTCCACCGAGTACCAGCCGTTGTCCAGTTCGATGATCGGCCGCCCCGGCTCCTGGTAGCGCGCCAGCAGATCACCCAGGGTCTTGTTGGTGAAGTGCTGCAGGATGCGCCAGGTGAAGAGCATCACCGCGCCGTGTTCGACCCTTAGCACATGGCCCTGGCGACGATGCTTGAGGCGGCTGCCAGGCTCGAGCAGTGCCGGGGTGCGTTCGTCGAGGGTGAACAGGATGCGGTAGGGCAGGTTGTCGACGCCGGCCAGCGGCAGGATCACGCCTTGCTGCACCGCCAGGTCGCCACTGTCGCCGCGGGTGAAGGCGCGCGCCAGGTCGTCGGGCAGGTCTTGGTCTTCCTTGAACTGTTCGAGCAACTGGATATCGCCCAGCAGGAAATAGTCGACCAGGTCGTTGAGCACTTCGCTGAATTCGTAGCGCATGGGGTGTCCTTGGTTCTTGCTGCGCCGGGGGAAGTCAGCAATGTAGCAGCCCCAGCGAGGGGCGCCATCACTCGCGATAGCGACACTTCAGACTGGCTTCAGATTCGCCCTCGATACTGCCTCCACTGAAATGAGCGGGGGCCCGTCATGACCGAGCTGAATTGGAACACCCTGTTTCCCGTGGCCATTGGCTGCCATGCGCAACACCAGGCCCGACTTCTGCTGCATGGGCCAGGTACGCCAGGTCGACTCGAACTGGAGCGGTTCATTCACGCGCGCTTCGCCTGTGTGCATCACGCTGACGTGCATCATTACCTGCCCGAACTGCTGGGGCTGCATGATCGCCATGACCGGCTGATCGCCGCCGCCGGCTTACGCCTGGCCGGCAGTGCGCCGTTGTTCCTGGAGCGCTACCTCGATGTGCCGCTGGAAAGCGCCGTGGCGAACGTGGCGGCGGGGCCGGTCACCCGAGAGCAGCTGGTGGAAGTGGGCAACCTGGCGGCGCTCAGTGCCGGCAGCGCGCGGATCATGATCGTCGCGGTGACCTGGCTGCTGGCGGCACGCGGCCTGCAGTGGGTGGCATTCACTGGCGCGGCGACCTTGCTCAACAGTTTTCGCCGACTGGGGCTGGAGCCCACGGTCGTGGCGCAGGCGGCTGCCCACCGTCTGGGCGAGGAGTCCGGCAGTTGGGGCAGTTACTACGCACAGCAACCCCAGGTATTCGTCGGCAATATCGGGCTAGGCCACGCGGCACTGGCCCGTGCGGGCGTGTTCGAACGGCTGGGCCTGCCGGTGGCGAAGCAGGAGAGCGGTCATGCCGCATGACATCGAGGCGTTCTTCGAAACGCTGCAGGTCCATGCCCGCCACCGTGGCGAGCAACCGGCGCTGCTGGGCAGTGATGAACGTTTCAGCTATGCGCAGTTGCTGGGTGAGGTTCGCCAGCGGGTGCACTGGCTGCGCGAACAACCTGCCGGCACCTTCGCCCTGGCAGTGGATAACGGCCCGCAAGCCCTGCTGTGGGACCTTGCCGCGTTACTGGGCGAGCGCCCGATCCTGCTGCTGCCGGGCTTTTTCAGCGCGGCCCAGCGGCGCCACTGCCTGACGCAGGGTGGCGTGTCACTGGTGCTGGCCGACAGCGCGCTGGCCGATGAGCTGCAAGCCTGTGGTTTCACTCGCGGCACGCGGTTCTGGCACCGTGACCCGCTTGCGTCACCGCGACTGCCGCACGGCACCGCCAAGATCACCTACACCTCCGGTAGTACCGGTGCGCCCAAGGGCGTTTGCCTGGCAGCCGCGTCGATGCTGCAGGTCGCCCGCGAGCTGGAAACGGCCAGCCGTGAGGCGGCGCCGGGCAAGTACCTGGCCGTGCTGCCGCTGGCGGTGTTGCTGGAAAACCTGGGGGTGTACGCGGCGCTTCTGGCCGGCGCCGTGGTCATGCTCTATCCGCAGGCGCAACTGGGCATCCGCGGCGCCAGCCAGGTGGACTTCGCGCGTCTGCTCGGGGCGATCGCCCTGAGCGGCGCAGAGAGCCTGATCCTGGTCCCGCAGCTTTTGCTGGGGCTGGTCACGGCCATCGAGCGCGGGGTCATGCGTGTCGGTCCGTTGCGTTTTGTCGCCGTGGGCGGTGCCCGGGTGGCCGCCAGCCTGCTGGCGCGTGCTGCTGCGGTGGGCCTGCCGGTGTACGAAGGCTACGGCTTGTCCGAGTGCGCATCGGTAGTGTGCCTGAACCGCCCCGGGGCGCTGCGCCCGGGCAGTGCCGGCCGGCCGTTGCCCCATGTGCAGGTGCGCATTGCCGAGGACGGCGAGGTGCTGGTGGCCGGCTCGACCTTGCTCGGTTACCTCGGCGAGCCTGTGTTCGACGGCCAGTGGTGGCCGACCGGCGACCTCGGCCAGCTTGATCGCGACGGCTACCTGCACCTGGCCGGGCGCAAGAAGCACCAGTTCATCACCAGCTTCGGGCGTAACGTCAACCCTGAATGGGTCGAGGCCGAGCTGACCCAGGGAGGGGTCATCGCCCAGGCCTTCGTGCACGGCGAGGGCCTGCCGGGCAACCTGGCGTTGCTCTGGCCGCTGGACTCGCAGGCCAGCGACGAACAGATCGAGCGGGCGGTTCGCCAGTGCAACGATGGCCTGCCGGACTATGCCCGGGTACATGCCTGGCGACGCTTGTCTGAGCCGTTGAATGCCGAGGCGGGGACCCTCACACCCAATGGCCGCCCACGCCGCGAGGCGATCCTGCTGCATTACCAGTCCCTGTTGTCCGTTCTTCAACAAGCATGAGGTTCGCCATGTCCTTTTTCGAAAACCTGCAAGCACAGACCGCCCGCGAGCGCGAAGCGCTGTTCGGTGTCCCGGTGATCCGCGATGCCCTGGGTGGGGTGGTGAGCGTGGAGGGTTATGTGGCCTTCCTGGCCCAGGCCTACCACCATGTGCGCCATACCGTTCCGTTGATGATGGCCTGTGGCGCCCGTCTGCCGTCGCGTCTGGAGTGGCTGCGTGGCGCCGTGTGTGAATACATTGACGAGGAATACGGTCACGAACGCTGGATCCTCAACGACATCGCCGCCTGTGGCGGTGACCCGGACAAGGTCCGCGACGGTCGTCCTGCGTTGTCGATCGAGCTGATGGTCGCCTTCCTCTACGACCTGATCGCCCGGGGCAACCCGGTGGGGCTGTTCGGCATGGTCAATGTGCTCGAGGGTACCAGTATCGCCCTGGCCACCCAGGCCGCCGGCAGGATACAGGGTAGCCTGGGGCTCCCGGACGAAGCGTTCAGCTACCTCAATTCCCATGGCGCTCTCGACCAGGACCATATGGTGACCTACCGCAGCCTGATGGATCGCCTGGACGACAGTGGCGATCAGCAGGCGGTGATCCATGCCGCCAAGGTGGTGTACCGCCTGTACAGTGAAATGTTCCAGCACCTGCCACGGGCAGGCCAGAGCGAGGTGCGGCATGCGCTTGCCTGATTGCGTGGTGGTGCTGACCGGGGCCAGTGGCGGGATCGGCCTGGAACTGGCCGAGCAGCTATGTGTCGCCGGCGCACGGGTGCTGGCCGTGAGCCGGCACTTGGGCCAGCTGGCGCAGTTGATGAACCGTTTTCCGCAACAATTGCGTTGGCAAGCGGCCGACCTGCGCTGTGCCCAGAGTCGCCAGGACGTGCTGGCAGCCGCGCGGTCCATGGGGGGCGTCAACGTGCTGATCAATGCCGCCGGGATCAATCGCTTCGCCTTGCTCGACCAGCTTGACGAGGCGGCGCTCGACGAGCTGCTGGATATCAACCTCAAGGCCGCGCTGCAACTGACCCGTGCCTGCCTGCCACTGCTACGCGATCAGCCTAGGGCTCTGGTGGTCAATGTTGGCTCCACCTATGGCTCGATCGGCTACCCCGGCTATGCCGCCTACTGCGCCAGCAAGTTCGCCCTGCGCGGCTTTTCCGAAGCGCTGCGCCGCGAACTGGCCGACACCCCGGTGAATGTGCTGTACGCCGCGCCACGGGCAACGCGCACGGCGATGAACAGCAATGCCGCCACGGCGCTCAACCAGGCGCTGAAGGTGGGCGTGGACCAGCCGCGGGATGTGGCCCGCGCGGTGCTCGACGCGGTCCAGGCCGAGCGCAGCGAGCTGTACCTGGGCTGGCCGGAAAAACTCTTCGTGCGCTTGAACGGCATGCTGCCCGGGCTGGTTGATCGTGCCCTGCGCAAGCAACTGCCGCTGATTCGCCGCTTTAGCGCCCATCCGGGCAAGGAGTCAGGCAAATGAAACGTCTGCTATTGGCCAGTGTGCTGGCCTTTTCGCCCTTTGTCTGGGCCCTCGACCAGGCCGGCAACCAACGCCTGAGCGAGGTGCAACAGCGCTGGGCGCAGATTCAGTACCAACTGCCCGAAGGGCAGCGCGCCAAAGCCTTCGAGGCGCTGGCCGTGGACGCGGCGGGGTTTGTCCGTCAGTACCCGGGCTCGGCGGAGCCGTTGATCTGGGAGGGTATCGTCAACAGCAGCTGGGCCGGTGCCACCGGCGGGCTCGGCGCGCTGGGCAAAGTCAAGGCCGCCCGTGCCAGCCTGGAGAAGGCGCTGGCGCTGGACCCCAAGGCCCTGCAAGGGTCGGCCTACACCAGCCTGGGGGCGTTGTACGACCGGGTACCGGGCTGGCCCCTGGGGTTCGGCGACCAGGACAAGGCCGAAGCGATGCTGCGCCAGGCCCTGGCGATCAACCCCGATGGTATCGACAGCAACTACTTCTGGGCCGACCACCTGTACCGGCAGAACCGTTATGGTGAAGCCCGCACTGCCCTGGACAAGGCCCTGCGCGCCGCGCCGCGGCCAGGCCGCGCGCTGGCAGACCAGGGCCGGCGCGGGGAAATCGATGCTTTACTCAAGGCCATCGAAGACAAACAGGACTGAGCATGCGCCTGCTACTGGTTGAGGATGACGCCGCGTTGGGCGAGGGGATCTGCGATGGCCTGCGCCTGGAGGGCTACACCCTGGACTGGCTGCAGGATGGCCAGAGTGCGTTGCACGCGCTGAGCGTCGAGACCTTCGACGTGCTGGTGCTGGACCTGGGGTTGCCGCGCCTGGATGGCCTGGCGCTGTTGCGGTGCCTGCGCGCCGCGGAAAACGCCATGCCGGTGCTGATCCTCACCGCGCGCGATGGGCTGGAGGATCGTATCGCCGGGCTCGATGCCGGTGCCGACGATTACCTGGTAAAACCCTTCGACCTCAACGAACTCAAGGCCCGCCTGCGCGCTCTGCTACGGCGCAGCGCAGGGCGCGCCCGGGTGCTGATCGAGCATGCCGGCGTGAGCCTCGATCCGGCGACCCAGCAGGTGCGCTACAACGGTCAGCCGGTAGTACTCACGCCCAAGGAGTACCTGTTGCTGCACGAGCTGCTTGCCCAGCCGGGCAAGGTCTTTACCCGCGAGCGCCTGACCCAGTTGCTCTACGGCTGGGACGAGGAGCCTGAGAGCAACACCCTTGAAGTCAACATCTACCAGTTGCGCAAGAAGCTGTTCAACGGCTTGATCCGCACGGTCCGCGGTATCGGCTACCTGGTGGAGGGGCGCGCATGAGTTCGTTGCGCCAGCGCACGCTGTGGCGGGTCATGCTGTTGCTGCTGCTCGGCAGCGGTCTGTTGGCGCTGTACAACTACCACGACAGCCGGCATGAAATCACCGAAGTATACGATGCCCATCTGGCGCAGAACGCTCGCCTGCTGCAGGGGGTGATGAGCCTGCCGGTGCAGGAACAGAACCGTCAGGCGCTGTACCAGGCATTCGACGAGGCGCTGAGCAAGGCGGGGCGGCACCGGGTCGGCCACCCTTACGAAAGCAAACTGGCCTTCCAGGTGTGGGACGACCGCGCTACCTTGCTGGTGCGTACCCCCAGCGCGCCCGCATTCGCGGTGCCACCGAGCACGCCGGGGTTTTCCGACATGCTGGTGCAGGGCCAGCGATGGCGTGGTTTTGTGCTGCCGGTGGCGGAGAAGCACTGGCTGATCTGGGTGGGGGAACGCAACGATGTGCGCTACGACCTGATTGACAGGATCGTGCGTCACACCTTGATGCCGTTTCTGCTCGGCAGCCTGGCATTGGCGCTGCTGGTCTGGGTGGCCATCGGCTGGGGGCTGCAGCCGTTGCAGAACATGGCCCAGGTGATCCGTGGCCGTCACGCCGAGTCCCTGGACCCCCTGCAGCTGGTGCCGTTGCCCAAAGAGCTCGAACCAATGCAGGCGGCGATCAATCGGCTGCTGGCGCAGATCGAGCAATTGCTGCGCCGAGAACACCGTTTCATTGCCGATGCCGCCCACGAGATGCGCACGCCGCTGGCGATCCTGCGCCTGCACGCGCAGAACGCCCAGGCCGCCACCGGCGAGGCGGAGCGCAACAAGGCCCTGGGTTATCTGATCGGCGGTGTCGACCGCCTGACCCGGGTGGTCAACCAGCTGCTGACCCTGGCTCGCCTGGAACCCCGCCTGGCGCAGCGCAACTGGACTGAAGTCGACCTCGCTGTGTTGGTCACCGAGACCCTGGCGGAGCTGACCCCGTGGATCCTCGAACGTGGTCAGGAACCCTCCCTGGAGATCGCCGAAGGGGTTGACTACCGGTTGTACAGCGATGCCGGCGCACTGGGCATTGCCCTGCAGAACCTGGTGACCAACGCGGTGGATCATTCGCCCTCTGGGGGGCGGGTGCGGGTGGGCCTGCGCCGCGAGCAACAGGCATTGGTGCTGGAAGTGCAGGACGAAGGCCCTGGTATCGAGCCGGCCGACCTGGAGCGGGTATTCGAGCGTTTCTACAGCAAGGACGCGCCCAATGGCGCCGGTCTGGGATTGTCGATCGTGAGCACCGTCATCAAGCGCCTGGACGGTAGCGTGCAATTGCACAATGCCTCGCCGCGGGGATTGTGCGCCACCCTGCGGTTGCCGGCGGCGCAGGCCTGATCAGTGACGTTGGGCGATCTGGATCAGGTTGCCGCAGGTGTCATCGAAGACCGCCACGGTGACCGGGCCCATGTCGGTGGGTGGCTGGGTGAATTGCACGTTCGCCTTGCACAGGCGCTCGTATTCGGCATGGATATCGCGCACCCCGAACGAGGTGGCAGGGATGCCGTCCTGCTTGAGCGCCGCCTTGTAGGCCTTCGCCGCAGGATGGGCATCGGGCTCGAGCAGCAACTCGACGCCATTGGGATCGTTGGGGGAGGTGAGGGTGAGCCAGCGGTACTTGCCCATGGGGATGTCGTGCCTGGGCTCGAAGCCCAGGACATGATGGTAAAAGGCATGGGCCTTGGCCTGGTCGTCGACGAGGATGCTGGTGACTACGATCTTCATCAGACTAGCTCCGTTGATTCCTCTCTCTAGCAAAGCACATCCCTGGCCATCTGTTGTTCAGGATGTATTCAAACAGTGCGTTTGAAGATGGGGCGGTGAAATCGAGAGTTCCTGTTCGTTCTAGACGCAGTGCAATTGTCATTGGGTGTTTGTATCGATGCATCTCCGCAAAACCGAATGACCAGCGGACAGACGGCGCAAATGCCTAATGCGAAAGTGATATCAGATCGCTTGCATGCCTTCAGCGCCGATCTATGCTCAGGACATTCCGTGAGCACAGGAGGCCCGGTCCATGTTCGAGTACCATCGCAAGTCCGACTTGATCGAGATTCAGCGCAGCCGGCAGGCCTTGGCGGGCATGGAGGCGAAGCTGGCAGCGATCAGCCGTTCCATGGCGATGATCGAGTTCGCGCCGGATGGCACGATCCTCGAGGCGAACGAGAACTTCTGCAAGACCATGGGCTACAGCGCCGACGAGATCCGCGGCAAGCACCATCGGCTGTTCTGCGACCCGGCCTACGCCAAGAGCGCCGAGTACCAGCAGCTCTGGCGCGAACTTGGCGAGGGCAAGGCCATCAGCGGTACGTTCGAGCGCCTGGACAAGGCGGGCCGCGAGGTGTGGCTGGAGGCCAGCTACATGCCGGTGATCGATGAACGCCAGCAGGTGACCAGCGTGATCAAGGTGGCCTCCGACATCACCCGCCACGTGATCGAGGAGCACGAGAGCGAAAGCCTGCTCAAGGCAATCGGCCGTTCCATGGCAGTGATCGAGTTCACCCCGGCCGGGCGCGTGATCAAGGCCAACCAGAATTTCCTCGATACCATGGGCTATCGCCTTGAGGAGGTGGTGGGGCGCCATCACGGGCTGTTCTGCCTGCCGCACGAGCGCGAGTCGGCCCAGTACCGCGACTTCTGGGCCTCGCTCAACCGTGGCGAGTACCACTCCCATCGCTTTGAACGGGTCAACAAGCAAGGCCAGACCGTGTACCTCGAGGCGTCCTACAACCCCATCTTCGACAACAAGGGCCGCCTGTACAAAGTGGTGAAGTTCGCCAGCGACATCACCCGCCAGGTCAGCACCCAGCAGACTGCCGCCGACGCTGCCCATGCCAGCTCGGTGCAGACCGACGCCTGCGCGCGCAAGGGGACACAGGTGGTGCAGCAGGCGGTCGAGGTGATCGAGCAGATCTCTTGCGAACTCAACGACGCCGCCCGCACCATCGACGCGGTGAGCAAACAGTCCGAGGTGATCGGGCAGATCGTCCTGACCATCCGCGGCATCGCCGACCAGACCAACCTGCTGGCGCTCAATGCCGCCATCGAGGCGGCCCGGGCCGGCGAGCATGGCCGTGGCTTCGCCGTGGTCGCCGATGAGGTGCGCAACCTGGCGGCGCGCACCAGCAAGGCGACCTTGGAAATCGTCGAAGTGGTGCGGCAGAACCATGACCTGTCGTTGACCGCCGTGGCCAGCATGCAGTCAAGTCTGACCCGTACTGGCCTGGGTGTGGAACTGGCCAATGAGGCCGGTACGGTGATCATGGAGATCCAGCAGGGTTCGCGGCACGTGGTGGACGCCATCAGCCAGATCAATTCGACCCTTCAATTGCACTGAGGCTCTGGCGCAGTTCGAGCTCCAGGGTGTGCAGGCTCGACCGTAACTGGGCGAGCCGTTGCTCAATCGGCTGCCCCAGGGCTATGGCCTGCTCCAGCGCTTCGCAATCCTGCCTCACGCCCCTGACCTTGAGCATCCGCGCACCGCCCTTGACTCGATGGACTACCGGGGCGAGGGCTTCGGCTGGCGGGTTGGCGCCCAGTGCATGCAATGCCTGGAGGTCTTCGGCACTGCTTTGTGCCAGTTGCTCCAGCAGGCGCTTGACCAGCCGATCGTCGTCCTGGGTGAGGTGACGCAGTTGCGTCAGGTCGAAGCCGCTGGCGCGGGGCGCCTCTGCGGCCCGCGGCAGGCAGGCCTTGAGTGCCTGCAGGCCGATCGGCTTGAACAGGCATTCATCCATGCCGTTGTCCAGGCAGCGCTGGCGTTCCTCGGCCTGGGCATTGGCCGTCACGCCGATGATTCGAACCGCGGGCAGGTTTTCTTCGCGCTCCCGTGCACGAATCTGGCGGGCCAACTCATGGCCGTCCATCACCGGCATGCTGCAGTCGGTGATGACCACATCGAAATGGTCGTCCAGCCAGAGCGACAGCGCGGCCATGCCCTGGTCGGCGAGGGTCACCTGGTGACCCAGCGAGCGCAGTTGCTTGTCGAGCAGCAACAGGTTGGCGGGGTAGTCATCCACAACCAGGACTTGCAGCGGGCCTGCACCGGCTTCGATCAAGGCCTTGCCGGCAGGCTCGGTGGCAGGAGGCTCGGCGCCTGGCAGGCGCAGATGCACTTCGACCTGGGTGCCCAGGCCCTCGATGCTGTTCAGGTGCAGCTCGCCCCCCATCAGCTCGCACAGCTCGCGGCTGATCACCAGGCCCAGGCCCGCCCCCTGGCGTGCCTGCCGGCCATCGACCTGGGAAAAACTGGTGAACAGACGTGCCTGATCGCTACTGCTGATCCCCACGCCGCTGTCCTTGATTTGCAGCCTGACCTCAAGCAGGCCGGCATCAATCGGGGCGACAGCCAGCGACACGTCGATCCGGCCCTGGTCAGTGAACTTGATCGCGTTGCTCAGCAGGTTTGACAGCACCTGCTTGAAACGCAGCGGATCGACCAGCAGCCAAGTGGGCGAGGTGGGCAGCAGCGCACCCAGCGCAAGCCCTTTGAGGCGTGCGTTGCCTTCGAAAACCCGCAGGGTCGCACTGATCAGCTCGACCAGATCGCAAGCTACCGGTTGCAGCGTCATGTGGCCGGACTCGATGCGAGAGATGTCGAGCACATCGCCAATCAGGTCGAGCAGGCCAATCGCCGAGCCGTGGGCCGCCTCCAGCGCCTGGCTGTCGCTATGGCCGTGCTGGCTGTCCTCCAGTGCCATCTCGAGCAGGCCGATGACTGCGTTCATCGGTGTGCGGATTTCGTGGCTCATGACTGCCAGGAAGGTGCTTTTCGCCCGGCTGGCCTGCTCGGCATCGTCCTTGGCCTGGCGCAACTGTTCGAGCAATCCGCGGCTGAGTGCCAGTTGTTCCTGCAGGGCGCGTTGGGCCTCGCTACGCTGGTGGATCAGCTTGCGCAGGTACGTGTTCCAGAACGCCACGCCGGCCAGCAGCAGGGCGGCCAGCACCAGTACTTGCAGCGCCAGGGTGCGGTAGTTGCGCCAGGGGCTGTCGCTGACTGCGGTGTTGGTTCGCCATCGATTGACCCGTTGCTCCAGCTCGTCGGGTGGAATGCTTAACAAGGCCTTGTCGAGGATTGCCTGCAATTGCGGCTGCGCGGGGCCTGCGGCGAAGGTCGCCAGGGCCGGCTCGTCACCGTGCAGGCCGGCAATGCGCAGGCGGTGCTTGAACACCTGGTTGATGAAATAGCTGGCATTGATGTGCGAGCCAAGGGCGACATCGGCATCGCCGTTGGCCACGGCCTCCATCAGCTGCAGGGGGTTCTCCACCTCGACGGTCCGCAGGTCGCCGTACTGCCGTTCGAGGCCTTCGCGCAAGGGCGATCCCCTCAGCAAGGCCACCCGTAGTCCTCGCAGCGGTTGCTGCGGATCGAGGGGCGCTGCATCCTGGCGGACCACCAGAACCCGCGGGCTGATCATGTAGGGGCGGGTGTAGCGCAGGCGTTGGGCGCGGTGCTCGCCGTAACCGATGGCGCCGATCATGTCCGCCTTGCCCTGGGCGACCTGCTCGATCATGTCCTCGAACGACTCCGACTCGACCACCTTGAAACGCAGGCCGGTGCTCAGGCCGATACGCTCCAGCAGGTTCAGAGCGATACCCCGTGGTTGCTGCTGGGCGTCGGTGAAGCTCAGGGGCGCCAGGGTGGTGTTGATCATCACCGTGATCTGCCGGTGTTGCGCGATCCAGTCGCGCTCTTCCTGGGTCAGGGCATCGAGGCGACGGTCAAGCAGCAGGCTGGTGCCGCCGCCAGCCCAGCGGCGCAGGATGTTCAGCCGTTCGCTGTCGGCGATGCGCCCCAGGGCCAGGTCGACCAGTTGCAGCAGGCGCTGGTTGTCCTGGGTCAGGGCAAAGGCGAAGCTGCTGGCCGGGGCCTTGACGAAATGATCGACCTTGACCGTTTCCTGGAAACCTTTGGCAATGGCATAGTCGGTACTGATGGCGTCACCCAGGTAGGCGTCGGCCTGACCCAGGGCCACGGCGGCGACCCCTGCGAGGGTCGAGCGATAGAGGTTCAGCTGGACGCCGGGATAGAGGCGTCGCACCGCCTGCATGGGCAGGTAATGATCCACCATGGCCAGGCGCAGGCCGGCCAGGTCGTCACCGTCGCGCAGGGGCTGGTCCTTGCGCGATACGATGACTGGCAGGTCATCGGCATAGGGCAGGCTGAGAGCCAGTTGTGCATCGTTGGCCTCGAAAGCGTTGGAACTGCCCAGCAGATCGATTTCGCCAGCGCGCAGCGCATCCAGGGCCTGCTCGCGGCTTGGATAGCGACGCACTTTGACCGGCACGCCCAAGTGCTCGCTGATCAGGCCGGCGTAGTCCGCGCTCAGGCCCTCGTAGTCGGACTGGCTGTTGTTGATGTCGAAGGGGGGATAGTCGGGGCGCGAGCTGCCCAGCACCAGGCCTCCGCGCTCAGCAAGCCACTGTCGGTCGGTTGCCGCCAGCGTCAAGGGAGGCGCCGCGCTCAGGGCGCGGGCCAGCAGATGGCGAGTTTCGCTGTGCGGCTCACCCTGTACGGGCAAAGACGTCAGCGTGGCCAGCAGCAGGCACAGCAGGGCGCCCTTGATCATGATTCAGGCCACGTTGTTGCGTTTGGCCAGGTCGACCATTTCCACCAGTGACTCGACCTTGAGCTTTTCCATGATCCGGCCGCGGTAGGTGCTGATGGTCTTGGCGCTGAGGTTCATCTGCTCGCCGATCAGTTTGTTGCTCTGGCCGGCGCTGAGCCGGCGCAGCACTTCCATTTCACGGTTGGAAAGCAGTGCCAGGCGCTCGGTCTCGCTTTCCAGGGTATTGCTGTTGACCGCCATCTGCGGAAAGGTCGAGTAACCCTTGACCAGGGCTTTGAGGGCGAAGACCAGGGCATCGAGGTCCTCGTCCTTGTTGACGAAGGCTGAGATGCCGGCGTCCATGCAGCGGCGCACGTAGAGGTCGGCGGGCTGGCCGGTCAGGGCCATGATCCGTGGGGGCGGGTCGATCAGCTTGAGGCGCTTGATCACTTCCATGCCGTCGAGGTCCGGCAGGCCGATGTCGAGGATAACCACATCGGCCCTGGTCTGCTCGGCCAGGCGGGCAGCCTCTTTGCCTTTGCCGGTTTCACCCACGACGGTAAAGCGTTCGCGTTCAAGCAGCATGCGTACGGCGAGTCGCACAATGTGGTGGTCATCGACCAACAGCACGGATGTCATTCAGGTCACTCCTGTCAAAGTGCAGCCCGCTTCCTGCGTTGCATTTCAGGCGCGGGCCGCGGACTTGCTGGGCAGCGCGCACCTTACGGACATTCAGGACCCTTGGTAATAGGCGAGTATAGGTGTGTTGAAAATCCCGCACCAAGCTGTAGAAAATTCCTACAAACAAGGTTTGGGTACAAGCGCTCAGCCGCAGGGGGCGTGCGGCTTGAGCACTCGCTGGGTGGAGGCGGGGTTGTTGCCCAGTACCTTGCCCACACGAGTGGGGCGCATCACCAGTTGGCCGCCGCAGTTCGGGCAGCGGTCATGGAAATGCCGCTCGTTACAGGCACGACAGAAGGTGCACTCGAACGAACAGATCAGCGCATCCGGACTTTCGGGAGGGAGGTCGGTGTCACAGCATTCGCAGTTGGGGCGCAGGTCGAGCATGGGCAGGGTTTCCATCCAGTTGGAAGGCCCAGTGTGCGCCGCCCACGCTCACTCGGCAATCGCTTCACGGGCCGGGGCGGTAGAGATGGGCGTGACCGGCGCGGTACAGGGCCGAGTCGGCGAACGGGGCATCGCCCAGGACATGACCGACGAGGATCAGCGCGGTACGCCGGAAGCCCTTGGCTGCCAGGCGCTCGACGATGTCCGCCAGGGTGCCCTTGACCCAATCCTGGTCTGGCCAGGTGGCACGATGGACCACGGCAATGGGGCAGTCGGCGCCATAGTGGGGCAGCAGTTGCTCGACGATACGCGGCAGGTGGCGTACACCCAGGTGGATGGCCAGGGTGCTGCCATGGCGGGCCAGATCGGCCAGCTGTTCACCGGCCGGCATCGGCGAGTTGTCGCCGTAGCGGGTGAGGATCACCGTCTGCGCCACGTCCGGCAGTGTCAGCTCGCAACCCAGCAGCGCGGCGCTGGCGGCAGTGGCGGTGACTCCGGGGATGATCTGGTAATCGATGCCCGACTCACGCAGGTGGCGGATCTGTTCGCCGATGGCGCCGTACAGGCTAGGGTCGCCGCTGTGCACGCGAGCCACGTCCTGGCCGTTGGCATGGGCCTGGCGCATGGCCTCGATGATCTGCTCCAGGTGCAGCTCGGCGCTGTTGATGATGGTGTGCGCCTGATGCCCCTCGAGCACTGCAGCTGGAACCAGCGAGCCTGCGTAGATGATTACCGGGCACTGACGGACAAGGCGCTGGCCCTTGACCGTGATCAGCTCGGGATCGCCGGGGCCGGCACCGATGAAATAGACCGTCATGGAGGTTCCTTGCAGGTAAAGAGGCGGATTATCCGCCGATGGCCAGGGCCAGGGTAGCGCCGCCGAGCCCTTGCCTTGGCACATGCAGGCGCGGCGCAACGCCGGTGCGGCCGGCCAGGGCCAGGGCTGCGCTTTCGGCGACGCCCCAGCAGCCAGTCTGGGCGTACACCGTTGTCGAGCGCTGACTGAGCAGCGCTTCGAAGGTCGACAAGTGGCTGCTGTCGAAGCAGATGAACGGCAGCCCGAGCCGCTCGGCCAGTGCCAGCAGGCCGGGCTCGCGCGCCTTGGGTTCGATGCTGGCGATTGCCTTCAGCGCCGACAGGGGCAGGGCGTGGTTGGTCAGGGTCTGGCGCAGCAGCACCGCGAGCGTTTCGACCGGACAGCCACGGCGGCAACCAAAGCCGGCATACAACGCCGGCTGGGGAACAAGGTCGCGCATCAGTGCTGGCTGGAGCGGCGGAACAACCAGGCGCTGAGCAGGCCCAGAGCCAACCAGAACGCGGCGTTGGTCAGCCACGAAGCGATCTTGAACTGGGTCTCCAGCGCCTCGGGGGCCAGGCTTTCATGAACCGCTGGCTGTGGCGCGCCGATCAGGTGCGGGATCACCAGCAGGGCGACGGCGAGCACCTTGAACAGCCAGTGCTGGGCGAACACCAGCAACGCCAGGCCGGCGGCGGTGGCGGCGGCGGTGCCGATCCACCAGGTCTGGCGCTGGCCGAGGTCGGCGGCCGCTGTTCCTGGCAGTTCCGGTGGCAGGCCCAGGGTCGGCGCCAGGCAGAACACGGCGAAGCCCGCCAGGCCCCACAGTGCGCCGGTGGCCACGCGGCCCGGGGCGCGCAGGCTGTACAGCGCGGCGAGGATCAGGGCGAAGCCGACGGCGACCACGAGGTTGCCGCCCGTGGTGGACAGGATACGTTGCCAGCCATCTTCGGGTGCCCAGGCCTCGGCGCTGTGCTCATGGGGCGCGGCGGCCTCGCCATGTTCATGATGTTCGGCGGCGGGGGTGGCGGTTTCATAGGTCTCCGCCTGGAGAATCAGCGGGGCGACCCAGAAGCTTTGCAGGAGGGTCAGCAGCAGGGCGGCGAGCAGGCCGCTGAAACCCGCGGTACGGGCGATGCGCGTGATCATGCGGGTGTACTCAGTGGCAAGGGAAGGCGGCGCTGTGGCGGGTGTCGTGGGCGGCGTTGTGCACCGCCTCGATGTGCGAGAAACCGGCGAAGTACACCAGGCACAGGCCCAGGAGGCTGGCGCCGACCGCGACGATCAGGCGCTGGCTGAGACTGACGGGGGTGGCGATACTGGGTTTGGCGTGGGTGATGGGCATGACGCGTTCCTCTGCTGCTTTTGTTGTGGCAACGGGCAGGCGCGACGCCCCCGGGCACGGCTGGCCCAGGTGATACGACAGCGCCCGCCCACCGCGGGGTGTTCTGCAAGCATGTCAGGCCGGTCTCCGGGCTGGCGAGGTGGAGCGGGGCTCCATCGATCAAGCGCCACCTTCCCATGCCGCACGATGGGCACAGTGGTCTGGACGCTTCTCTCGCTTACCGTTGCGGGGGCAGCACCGGCCTTGTCGCCCTCTTCAAGGAGGCGCGACGCACCGGTTTCCCGTTTCACCCCCGTTGGGGGCACCTGAACGCAATGCGCTAGCAAATCACGGGGCCGGGCCTGCGTCAATCGCCGCGGCGGTTGACCGCCAGGCAGGCACTGCGTAGCCTTGCCGGTTCGAGGTTCCCGGGCGCTGGCCCGGGCTAAGACGGGAACGCGGTACAAGCCGCGGCTGCCCCCGCAACTGTAGGCACTGATGACGGATCGGCACAGCCACTGCGCACGCGCGGGAAGGCGCCATCCCACTGGCTTTGACGGCCGGCGGTGCAAGCCAGGAGACCTGCCTCGCAACGTTTTCGACTTTCAACCGGGCGGGGTGATCCGGTGGCGAACCCGCCAGGCCGACACGGGCCGTGGCTGTCGTCCTGCATGCCCGCGCCATTGCTGCCAAGGGCATCGCGACATGAAAACACTGGCCAAGCTTCCCGTCACCATCGTTACCGGCTTCCTCGGCTCGGGCAAGACCACCTTGCTGCGCCATATGCTCGACAACGCCCAGGGCCGCCGCATCGCGGTGATCGTCAACGAGTTCGGCGAGCTTGGCATCGATGGCGAGATCCTCAAGCAGTGCAGCATCGGCTGCTCCGAGGAAGAGGCCAACGGCCGCGTCTACGAGCTGGCCAATGGCTGCCTGTGCTGCACCGTGCAGGAGGAGTTCTTCCCGGTGATGCGCGAGCTGGTGGCGCGCCGCGGCGACCTCGACCATATCCTTATCGAAACCAGCGGCCTGGCCTTGCCCAAGCCGCTGGTACAGGCCTTCCAGTGGCCGGAAATCCGCAACGCCTGCACGGTCGACGCGGTGATCACCGTGGTCGACAGCCCGGCCGTGGCCGCCGGCACCTTTGCCGCCTACCCGGACCAGGTCGACGCCCAGCGCAAGCTCGACCCTAATCTCGACCATGAGTCGCCGCTGCACGAACTGTTCGCCGACCAACTGGCCAGCGCCGACCTGGTGGTACTGAACAAGGCCGACCTGATCGATGCCGAGGGCCTGGCCAAGGTCCGTGCCGAAGTGGCCGAGGAACTGCCGCCGGCGGTCAAGGTGATCGAGGCAAGCAGTGGTCGTCTGCCGCTGGAGGTGCTGCTGGGCGTGGGCGCCGAGTCCGAGGCGCATATCGACGGCCGCCGCACCCACCACGACAGCCATCACGACGGCGATGACCATGACGACCATGACCACGACGCCTTCGACTCGATCTCCATCGACCTGCCCGAGGCTGACGAAAGCCTGTTGCTCGATGCCTTGACGCAACTGGTCACCGAGTTCGGCATCCTGCGCGCCAAGGGTTTCGCCGCCATTCCCGGCAAGCCGATGCGCCTGCTGATCCAGGGCGTGGGCACCCGCTTCGACAAGCATTTCGACCGTGCATGGCGCAGCGAGGAGCCACGGATCACCCGCCTGGTGCTGATCGGCCAGGACCTGGACGCGACCCAACTGGAAGCGCGCCTGCGCCAGGCCCTGGGCGCCTGACCCATGCACCTGCTGCGGACCCAGCCCGGCGGCTTTGTGCCGGACGACAGCATCGCCGACCTCGGCCAGACCCCCGCCGAACTGGTGATCCTCTGCAGCGGTGATTCACACCTGGCGCTGCTTGCCGAAACCGCCGAGCAGTTGCCGGCGGATTTCCCCAGCGTGCGCCTGGCCAACCCGATGCAGGTGCAGAACCATGCCTCGGTCGACCTGTATGTCGACCAGGTGCTGCGCCATGCCAAGGTGATCCTGGTGTCGCTGCATGGCGGTGTCGGTTACTGGCGCTATGGTGTCGAACAACTGGTCGAGTTGGCGGCCCGTGGCGTACAGCTGATCCTGGTACCCGGCGACGACCGTCCCGACCCGGAGCTGACCGGACTGGGCACGGTGGGCGGTGAACAGGCCGAGCGCCTCTGGCATTTCCTGCGCCAGGGTGGCAAGGCCAATGCACTGAACCTGTTCAACTGCCTGGCCAGCCAGTGGCTGGGGCGCGCCTACCCCTGGGACGAGCCGCAGGCCTTGCCGCGCACGGTGGTCTATCACCCGGCCAAGGCCACCGCACGGCTCGAGGACTGGTACACCGAATGGCATCCGGAGTACCCGGTGGCACCGCTGCTGTTTTACCGCTCCCACCTGCAGGCAGCCAACACCGCGTTCATCGATGTGTTCTGCCAGCGCCTGCAGGCTTGCGGCTTGAATCCGTTACCGATCGCCGTGGCCAGCCTCAAGGAACGCGGCTGCCTGGACCAGGTCGAGGCCTGGCTCGACGAAGTGCAGGCCGAGGTGGTGGTCAACACCACCGGCTTTGCCCTGTCCAGCCCCGAACAGCCCAATCTGCGCCCATTGCGCCGCGATGTGCCGGTGTTGCAGGCGATTTGCGCCCAGGACAACCAGCCCGGCTGGGAGCAGAGCGAGCAGGGCCTCGGCGCCCGCGACCTGGCGATGCACATCGCCTTGCCCGAGCTGGATGGGCGCATCATCACCCGGCCGGTGAGCTTCAAGGACCTGGCTTGGCGCAGTGAGCGCAGCCAGTCCGACGTGGTCTGCTACCGCGCCCACCCCGAACGCATGGATTTCGTCGCCGAGCTGGCGCGACGCTGGGTGACACTGGCGCGCCTGGACAACCAGGAGAAGCGTGTGGCCCTGGTGCTGGCCAACTACCCGACCCGCGACGGGCGCATCGGCAATGGTGTCGGCCTCGACACCCCAGGCGCCGCGTTGAATATCCTCAAGGCCCTGCAGGCGCAGGGTTATCCGGTAGCCGGCCTGCCCGACAGCGGCACCGAGTTGATCCACCAGTTGCTCGGCGGTGTCACCAACGACCTCGATCACCTTGACCAGCGCCCCTGTGCCCAGAGCCTGGCCCTGGCCGACTACCACAGCGCCTTCGCCGCGTTGCCCGAGGCCAACCAGCGCGCCGTGCTGGAGCGCTGGGGGCCGCCCGAGCAGGACCCGATGTTCCGCAGCGGGCGCATGATGGTCGCTGGCCTGCGCTTCGGCCTGACCTTCGTCGGCATCCAGCCGGCGCGGGGCTACCAGGTGGACCACAGCGCCGTGTACCACGACCCGGACCTGGTGCCGCCGCACGGCTACCTGGCGTTTCACTTCTGGTTGCGCAACGGCTACGCCGCCGATGCGTTGATCCATGTCGGCAAGCACGGCAACCTGGAATGGCTGCCGGGCAAGGGCGTTGGGCTGTCCGCCGAATGCTGGCCGGACGCGTTGCTCGGGCCGCTGCCCAACATCTATCCATTTATCGTCAACGATCCGGGCGAGGGCGCCCAGGCCAAGCGCCGTACCCAGGCGGTAATCATCGACCACCTGATGCCGCCATTGACCCGCGCTGAGACCTACGGCCCGCTGCGCCACCTTGAGCAGCTGGCCGACGAGTACTACGAAGCGCAGCTGCTCGATCCACGTCGCGCCAATGAGTTGCAGCGCGACATCCTCGCACTGGTCAAGGCCAACCACATCGACCGTGAACTGCAGCTTGAAGGGCAGCTGGAGGATGCTGCGGTGTGGTTGCCGCGCCTGGATACCTACCTGTGCGACCTCAAGGAGTCGCAGATCCGCGATGGCCTGCATGTGTTCGGTCAGTCGCCCCAGGGGCGCCTGCGCAGCGACACGCTGCTGGCCCTGGTGCGGGTGGCACGGGGAGATGGCAAGGGCGGTAACGCCAGCCTGATTCGCGTGCTGGCCAAGGCCTTGGCGTTGGGCTTCGATCCGTTGGACTGCGACCTGGGACAGCCTTGGGATGGGCCGCGCCCGGGCCTGCTGCTGCAAGTCGACAGCAGCGCATGGCGTACCTGTGGTGATACCCGTGAGCGCCTGGAGTGGCTGGCGCTGACATTGATCGAGCAGGCATTGCAAGGGGCTGCGGCGTTGCCGGATGAAGACGGCTGGGCACCGGTACGCGAGGTGTTGCAGGCGCTGGTCGAACAGATCGCGCCGGACCTGGACGCCTGTGGCGCCGCCGAGATCGACGGCCTGCTGGCCGCGCTGGCCGGGCGTTTCGTCCCGGCCGGGCCCAGTGGCGCGCCCAGCCGTGGCCGCCTGGACGTGTTGCCCACCGGGCGCAACTTCTACACCGTCGATGTGCGAAACCTGCCGACCACCACGGCCTGGCGCCTGGGGTTCGCCTCGGCCAACCTGATCCTCGAGCGCCACCTGCAGGACCACGGCGACCACTTGCGTCAGCTGGGGCTGTCGGTGTGGGGCACGGCGACCATGCGCACCGGTGGCGACGACATCGCCCAGGCCCTGGCGCTGATGGGCGTGCGCCCGGTCTGGGCCACCGGCAGCCAGCGGGTCGACGACTTCGAGATCCTGCCATTGAGCCTGCTCGACCGGCCGCGGGTGGATGTGACGCTGCGAGTGTCGGGTTTCTTCCGCGACGCCTTCGGCAACCTGATCCGCCTGTTCGACGCCGCCGTGCAGGCGGTGGCCGCGCTGGACGAGCCGGACGACCTGAACCCCCTGGCCGCCCGGGTGCGCGCCGAGCGTGAAGCGTTGCTCGGCGCCGGCATGGCGCTGGAGCAGGCGGCGCGGCAGGCCGGCTGGCGGGTGTTCGGAGCCAAGCCGGGGGCATACGGAGCGGGCGTGCAGAACGCCATCGACGGGCGCCTGTGGCACAGCCGCGACGACCTGG
This sequence comes from Pseudomonas sp. WC1, assembly GCF_050586565.1. Classification (NCBI taxonomy): domain Bacteria; kingdom Pseudomonadati; phylum Pseudomonadota; class Gammaproteobacteria; order Pseudomonadales; family Pseudomonadaceae; genus Pseudomonas; species Pseudomonas sp. WC1. Next base: position 16,722 of record NZ_JBOBDQ010000007.1, on the reverse strand, counting down.
CCGAGGTCTACCTCAACCATGGTGGCTACGCCTACGGCGCCAGTGACGAGGGCACGCCGGCCCGCGCCGCATTCGCCCAGCGCCTGGCGCAGGTACAGGCGGTGCTGCAGAACCAGGACAACCACGAGCATGACCTGCTCGACTCCAACGACTACTACCAGTTCCAGGGCGGCATGCTGGCGGCCGCCGAAACCCTGGCCGGCACCTCGCGGGCCAGTTACCACGGCGATCACAGCCAGGCCGACCGGCCGCGGGTGCGGACCCTGAAGGAAGAACTCAACCGAGTGATCCGTGCCCGCGCGCTCAATCCGAAATGGATCGACGGCGCCAAGCGTCATGGCTATAAAGGTGCATTCGAGCTGGCGGCGACGGTCGACAACCTGTTTGCCTTCGACGCCACCACCCACCTGATCGACGACCATCATTACCAGGGCCTGGCCGACGCCTATGTGCTCGACCCGGCCACCCGTGATTTCATGCGCGAGCACAACCCCGAAGCCCTGCGCGACCTTACCGAGCGCTTGCTGGAAGCCCAGCAGCGCGGGTTGTGGCAGGAGCCGGGCGACTATCGCGAGAGCCTCGAGCAGCAGTTGCTCGCCGGCGAGGAAGACAGCTGAACATGAGCGAACCCGTACAATTTCCCCTGGCCGCCGTGGTCGGCGCCGACGACCTCAAGCTGGCCCTGTGCCTGACCGCGATCGACCCGAAAATCGGTGGCGTACTGATCGAAGGCCCTCGGGGCATGGCCAAGAGCACCCTGGCACGGGGCCTGGCCGACCTGCTGGGCGGCGGGCCGTTCGTGACCCTGCCACTGGGGGCGACCGAAGAGCGTCTGGTCGGCACCCTCGACCTCGATGCCGCTTTGAGCCAGGGCCAGGCGCGGTTCTCGCCCGGTGTGCTGGCCCATGCCGACGGTGGCGTACTGTACGTCGATGAAGTGAATCTGCTACCCGATCCCTTGGTGGACCTGCTGCTGGATGTAGCTGCCAGCGGGACCAACCGCATCGAGCGCGATGGCATCTCCCATCGGCACGCCGCCCGGTTCGTGCTGATCGGTACCATGAACCCGGAGGAGGGCGAGCTGCGGCCGCAACTGCTCGACCGGTTTGGCCTGAACGTGGCCTTGGAGGGCCTGCCCGCGCCCGAAGCACGGCAGCAGATCATTCGCCGTCGGCTGGCCTTCGACAACGACCCACAGGCGTTCTGTGCCCAGTGGGCGCCCCAGCAGAGCGCGCTGCGCCAGCGTTGCCAGGCCGCGCGCGAGCAATTGGCATCGATCCCCTTGGACGACCAGGCCCTGGCCTGGATCACCGAGCGCTGCTTTGCCGCCGGGGTGGACGGCATGCGCGCCGACCTGGTCTGGCTGCGTGCGGCACGGGCCCACGCCGCCTGGCGTGGCAGTACGGTGATCGAGGAAGCGGATGTGGAGGCGGTGGCCGAGTTTGCCTTGCGCCATCGCCGTCGCGCCCACGCACCGCAAGCGCAGGCCGCCATGGCGAGCGAGCCACCTCGGCCGCCGCAAACGCAAGGCGGGCAGGGCGACTGGGGCGCGTTGCCGCCCCAGGCGGTGGCGACGGGCGTACGCCGCGAGGTACCGAACTGGGCAAAAAAGCCCTGAGCATCCGCTTGCGCCATGCCCAGGCGGCGGATGCCAGACCCCGTGCCGGCAATTTGACAGGTAGCACCCGGGGCCGCCCGCGTGCGGCCGAGACTGGCCGCATCGCCTGGCTGGCGACCTTGCTCAAGGGGCGGCCGCGCCTGCGCCGTGAGCTGTGCTGGCAACAACGTCAGGCCCAGGCGCCGGAGCTCTGGCTGGTGATCGTGGATGCATCGGCTTCCACCCGCCGCAACCAGGCACTGTCCCAGGCCAAGGGCCTGCTGGCCGGATTGTTCGATGAGGCCTATCGGCAACGGGCCCGCCTGGCCTTGCTCACGGCCAGTGGCGACAAGCCGCAATGGCAACGGCATGGGCTGAAGGCCTCGGCGGCGTTGCAGCCCTGGTTGCAGGCGCTGGGGGCTGGCGGCGGTACGCCGTTGCCGGCGGCGCTGGAGGAGGCGCGCCACTGGCTGCTGGCGCGGAGCAAGCGCCTGCCCCTGGAGACCCAGCGTTGCCTGGTGCTGACCGATGGTCGCCTGCAGCAGGAAGCACAGTTGCAGCCGTTACCGTGCAACACGTTGCTGGTGGATATGGAAATGGCGGCGGTGCGTGTGGGTCGTGCACGACAAATTGCCGAACAACTACATGCCGAATATCGGCATATCGAGCAGTTCAGCGTGGTCAGTTAAGCAGGTAGCTGCGACAGGATGTCGCAATTGAAAAAGTTATCCCCATATTCGGGGAAAGTTACCAAAGTGCGTGGCGGCCACGCACTTTGTAACAGGCAGTCTTGTTACTTTGGCATCGACCAGGGTTGCAGGTCGTAACCTTTGCCGGACAGTTCGGCGCGCACTTCCTCGATCAGACTGGCCCATTGCGCAGGGTCGGAATAGACGCGCGAGGACACTTGCTTGCTGCCGATACGGGTGCTGGTCCGGTCGATCACTGCCAGGCTCAGCTCACCGGTACCGTTGGGTGCATCCCAGGCTACGCACTGGAAGGGTTCGAAGGCGTGGTCGGCGATCAGCAGTGCTTCGTTGACACGGAGCGGGGCATTCATGGTTCGGTCTCTCTCATGGTCCCAAACAGCGAAATATTGTTCCGCGGTGTTATTCCTGAACACTCTACAGCGCGGGGTTATTTGTACTGATGCTCCAGATCAGGGTTCAAGTCACAAGGTTTTGAAATTTTTTATTGACGATTCATTCGTCCGTGCTTGTCGCTCCCGCCTCAGACGCGCAAGGGTTGAGATAATTCCCGAGTGTGCCGTGCACACGGCTGGCGGGCTGACCAACGGTAGTGGGGAGCGTCAAGTTCATTGCTACTGTTAATTCGGGCGTCGCAACTGTCTGTTTATAGGTAAAAAACCAATAACTGGCGCCAAGGAAAGGTCATGCTTGAACCTGCATCCCACCGCCGCCTGCTGATCGTCGACCCCTGCGACGATTGCCACCGCCTGTTGCCGGGCTTGCGCAGTGTCGGCTGGGATGTCCGAAGTTGCACGCTCGAGGCGGCGCTGGAGCAACCCTGCGATGTTGGCCTGGTGCGCTTGCAAGCCTCGCACCTGCTGCACCCCGAAGCGCTCAAGGACCTGATCAAGCGCAGCAATACCGAGTGGATCGCCGTGCTCAGCGCCGAGGAACTGCGCCTGCAGAATGTCGGAGATTTCGTCTGCGAGTGGTTTTTTGACTTCCATACGTTGCCGTTCGATGTCTCCCGGGTGCAGGTCACCCTGGGCCGTGCCTTTGGCATGGCACGCCTGCGCGGCAAGGGCGCGGTGCGGGTCGATGAGCCCGAACACGAACTGTTGGGCGAAAGCCGGCCGATCCGCGAGTTGCGCAAGTTGCTCGGCAAGCTGGCGCCGACCGAGTCGCCAGTGCTGATCCGTGGCGAAAGCGGAACCGGCAAGGAACTGGTGGCGCGCACCCTGCACCGGCAATCACAACGCTGGGACAAACCGTTCATTGCCATCAATTGCGGGGCCATACCGGAACACCTGATCCAGTCCGAGCTGTTTGGCCATGAAAAGGGTGCCTTCACCGGGGCCCACCAGCGCAAGGTGGGGCGCATCGAAGCGGCCAATGGTGGCACCCTGTTTCTCGACGAGATCGGTGACCTGCCTTTGGAGCTACAGGCCAACCTGCTGCGCTTTCTTCAGGAAAAACACATCGAACGGGTGGGCGGCAATCAACCCATCGCCGTCGACGTCAGGGTTCTGGCGGCGACCCATGTGGACCTGGAAAAGGCCATCGCCTTGGCGCGGTTTCGCGAAGACCTGTACTACCGCCTGAATGTGCTGCAAGTGGTGACCGCGCCACTGCGTGACCGGCATGGCGACCTGTCGATGCTGGCCAGCCATTTCTCGCAGTTCTACAGCGCCGAGACGGGCAGGCGGCCACGTTCGTTCAGCGACGGTGCCTTGGCGGCCATGGGCCGGCACGAGTGGCCGGGCAATGTGCGCGAGTTGGCCAACCGGGTTCGGCGTGGCCTGGTGCTGGCCGAAGGCCGGCAGATCGAGGCCCAGGACCTGGGGCTGCAGGACCTGCAGGAACAGGACCAGCCGCTGGGCACGCTCGAGGATTACAAGCACCGCGCCGAGCGGCAGGCGTTGTGCGATGTGCTGAACCGGCACAGCGACAACCTGAGTATCGCGGCCAAGGTGCTGGGTGTGTCGCGGCCGACGTTTTACCGGTTGTTGCACAAGCACCAGATTCGTTGAGCAACCACGCTCCCGATTGCGGGGCCTCAGCTCGACTGGGCAAGATGCCCGTCCGCCAGTTCCTCCATCGTCTCCGGCTCGTCGGGCAGCTCGGTGATCACGCTGAAGTCGCTGACCTCCACCTCGCCGCCCCCATACCCCAACAGGTGGAAGGAAAATGCCTTGCGCACGGTGGGGTTGTCGAAGTCGAACTGCATTTCCAGCGGCTCGTCGGCCGTTACCCGCATTTCCTCGGGCAAGCCAAGCTGTACGTCCTGCTCAAGCTCCTTGGCCTTGAGCCGGATGTAGGCGGCATGGCGTGGGTCCAGCGCCCGCACCTTGAGACGTACCCGGGTGCGGGTGCCTTCGGGCATCTCCAGGTATTGCGCGCCGATCAGGTTGTCGGCCCAGTCATCCTTGATGCGCTCAGCCAGGGCAATGGGTGAGGGACCTCCGAACTGGTAGCGCAGGTTGAGCGGAGTCTGCAGCAACGACTGGTCGAGGCTGGCGGCCAGCAGGCCTATCTGCCGCCCGAGGCTGTCGTCCCCACGGCCGACGAATTTGGCCTGGTCGGCAATGAAACCGGGGCTTGCATAGCGTCGGCAGCGTTGCTGGAAATCGCACTCGCTGAGGGTGCCCTGGCCGTCGTGGTAGCGCAGCATGCCATTGGTGTAGGAAATCATCTCGCGGCCACTGTCGTAGTCGCGGTACAGCGAGCGGCCGGCCAAGGCCGCAGGGATTGGCAGGGCAAAGTAGTCGAGCAGCGAGGTGCTCAGGTCGACGTGGCCGTAGGTGCCCTGCTTGAGCCTGGGCAGTTGGGCCTGCTCCGGTGCGAGCGTGAGGTTGAAGCCCCAGGCCGAGGCCAGGCGCACGCCATCGATGCCGTGGGATTCGTCGGAGGTGACGATCACCAGGGTGTCTTCCAGTACGCCCTGGCGCTCGAGACCGTCGAGGAACCTGCCAAGGGCATCGTCGAGGTAGGCCACCGCAGCCTGCTTGGGCGTATCGAAGCGTTGCAGATAGGCCTCCGGCGCCGAATAGGGCTGGTGGGTGCCGACCGTGAGCAGGGTGAGCATCCAGGGTTTTGGTTGCTTGCGCAGCTCGCCGACGTAGTCGAGCGCACCTTCGAAGAACGCGCGATCATCCTTGCCCCAGGGGAATTCCAGGTAGTTGTTGTTGGCGAACCACTCCAGCCCATGCACCGTGTCGAAGCCGATGTGGGGCATGATCCGGTCCTTGGCCATGAAACGCAGCCCGGCGCCTTGCAGGTAATGGGTGGCGAAGCCGGCCTCGCGCAGCTGGGCCGGCAGACAGGCCTGGTTGCGTTGCTGCTGGGTCAGCAGCTCGACCCCCTTGGGCGTGCCGTTGGCCAGCTTGTCGTAGTCACCGCAGAGCATCGCGTACAGGCCGCGAATGGTCTGGTGTGTGTGCAATACATAGTCGGGGGTGTTCATGCCGCGCTCGGCCCACTGGTTGAGACGGGGCATCAGGTCCTGCTGGTAGTGGCTGCCCAGTGCCTCGCGGTTGGGGCGCAGGTAAGCGCCGGGGATGCCCTCGACGGTGATGATCAGCAGGTTGCGTGCCTTGCCCGCTGCGTCGAGCAGCTTGACGCCATTGAGGTCGGACTGGGTAAGGCCGGCGCTGGGCAGCGCCGTGACTGCCGGCACCCGGCCCATACGGCTCAAGGCCTGATGCTGCACCTTGCCCACTGCCGTCGACAGCGCCTGGTGGGTGAGGCCGTACTGGCGCCATTGGTCGGCGTCGGAGGGGGACAGTTGCTGGCCGCCCCAGTGCAGGCCGAACAGCGCCAGGGGCACGGCCCAGAGTCGTCGTGGCAATGACGCGCTGGCGGGCGATCGCCATACGCTCGCCAGCCAGGCGCCAAGGCCGGCGACCAGCAGGGCGGGGAGCCAGGCATGGGCCAGTCCGCCGCCGGTGGAGTTCTCCATGAACTGCGGGTCGATCAGGTAGCTCAGGTCGTCGACCGTGGGCAGTCTGCCGACGGCGCTGACCAGCTCGGCGGATGCCACCCACAGGCCGCCCCAGGCCAACAGCAGCGGCAGGGCCAGCCACCAGGGACGTCGCAGCAGGAGCAGGACCAACAGGCTGCCGATGGCGAGGTCGGACAGATAGCCAAAGGGGTTGGACCAGCCCAGCAGGGCGCGCGCGGTCAGGGGTATCACCAGCACCAGGATTGCCAGGGCGGCAAGGCGGGCGCGAGGGTGACCGAGCAGGTTGTTCACGAAACTTTCCTTAATGCCATTAAACCGTCACAAAATTGTGCCGGATGATAACAGGCTGGTGCCGGGAAAGTCGGATGCTACAAAACCGGTAACCAAATGCCGGGCCCGTGCGCGGGCCCGGTGCGGTCAGAAGTAGTAGGGGAATTTCAGGCTGAACGAGAAGTCCGGCGAGTCTTCGGTCAAACCGATGGAGAGGTTGGGGACGATGGTCAGGTTGTCGGTGGCGGCGAACGTCAGGCCGACGTTGAAGTTTGCCGCGTTGTAGTCGCTGTTGGTGATCGACTGCCAGTCGCCGCCATCGCGTTTGATCTTGCTTTTGCTGGCGAACTGGTCGGTGACCGAGAACGACATGCTCATCCGCTCGTTCAGGGCGAAGGCGATACCCCCGCCGATCTGCCAGGAATCTCCGAGTTTCACGTCGCCTGGTACCTTGCTGTTGACTTCCGGGCTGATGTCGCTGAACGAGTCCTGCATGTTGTAGGTGTAGGACAGGCTCGCGAAGAGAACGGCCGGGTCGAACGTCTTGACCAGCGAAATCCCCGGCGTGATCGACCAGACACCATTGCCGGTGGGCAGGCTTTCAGGCACCGCCAGGTTGTCGTTGGCCGTATCCCTGATGAGCTTGATACCGTAAGGGTCCTTGCCGGTGGGGGCCTTGACCCGCAGAGTCGCGACCGCGTCGGGCCAGTTTTCCGACTCGTCGAGGAACTTGTAGGCTACCCCCACGTTGATGTCGCCGATGGCGGGGTCTCGGGTTACCGTGGCATCGGAGGCGGTGGAGCCCACACCGCTTACGCCGCCTGAAGAATAGGTCGACTCCCGGTAGACGATCGGCACGTTGATGTCGAACTGCCAGCGCTGGTCCAGGTTGTAGCGGGCTGTCAGGTCCAGTGTCCAGTTATCGGCCTTGATGCGGTCGAGGTTGATGTTGCCAAGGAAGATCGAGTCCAGGGCGAGGAAACCGTTGAGGGTCAGGGCGCGAGTGTCGTAGTGGGTATAGGTCACGCCGGTCTCGACGCTGAACTTGCCGCCGCCGAAGAAGCCGCTGGCTTCGTCATACAGGTTGGAAACACTTTGCGCAGGCTCGGAGTCGTCCTTTAGCGATTGACCATAGGAGCTGCCTGCATTGCCAGGGGTGCCTGACGCAACCGTCTGGGCGCCTTTGGCCGGTTCCGAGGGGGACCTTGTCAGGCGCCTGGGCGGCGGCGCCGCCGGGGTCTCTTCTACTTGCCGCACGCGCTGTTCGAGCACCATCAGCGCGTTCTGTTGGGCTTCGTAGCGTTGCTTGAGCTCTCGCAGCTCCTGCTTCAGTGCCTCGACCTGAGGGTCCGGAGCTGCGTAGAGCAATGTCGCGGGTGCCAAGGTACTCAGACAGACTACAGCTCTGAACGTCAACGATCGGTGCATGGGTTAGCCGTCCCTTCAGACTACATACGATGAGAGTCAGCGTAGATCAGTATCCGAGAGCGCGAAGGCCTTTGAGCTGGTCAAGATTGCCGTTCAGCGCGGCGTCAGGCACGTTGTCGCGCAGCACGACGTTGAGGGCCGTCAGGTTGCTGACCTGGTTGCCGTTGCCAAGCAATGTCGCGTTCTGCATCAACCCGCCCTGGGCGATGCGTTGCAGGGCACTGCCCTGGTTGTTGTTGGCCACCACGTCGAGCTGCACGCCGGTGCCGCTGGCCGATACGCTCAGCGAGCCGGCGCCGTTGCTGCCAACCAGTGTGGAGCCTGCTGCCAATACCTGGCCCTGCTGTGGCGTATCGGGTGCCTGGTTGGCCTTGGTGACGTTGATATCGACGTTGTTGTAAGCGGTATTGTTGTCGCCGGCGGCGCGCACTACCTGGGTAACACCGTCGGTCGTGTTCAGGCCCGCGCCGCCCGTGACGCTGCCGGCGCCTTGCGCGTTGGCAGCGCCGGAGCCTTTCTTGTCGATCATCGACACGTAGAATTGCGGCTTGATGGTCGATTGCTGGACCTGCATCGAGGTCTTGGCGCCGATGACATCGCCACTGGCGTTTTGCCAGGTGCTGGTCATGACCACGCCGAAACTGATGATCCGCCCCGGCATTACATAGCGCCCGCGCAGGTTCGCCAGCTCCTGGTCTTTCAGTTCAATGGGCTTGAACGTTTCTGCCTGGAGGGGCAGGGCGGCTGCCAGACAGATCAGGGTGAGCCATGCTGGAGTCTTCATGAGATGCTCCCGGAGCGTCGTGCTTGATTGTCATTAGAAGAAGTCGCTGCGGATGAAGCCGAAGTCCATCAGGTCAGCGTCCTTGACCGGGGTAAAGTTGTTGATCCGGCCCTTGGCGCTCAGCGGCAGAGGAGGGTCGAGCAAGGCATTGGTCTTGTCGTAACCCTGGCCGATCACGGCGAAGATGATGCCGTTCCAGCCCTTGAGGAAGTCCTCGACCTTGTAGCGCTTGTGGCCCAGGACCGGATCGCCGATATAGACCCAGCCCTTGTCGACCCGTTGCATGACCACGAAGTGCTTGTAGCCACGGATGTCCATCAGCACCACCACGGGTATACGCACGCTGTTCAGGGTTTCGGCAGCGACCCGGTAGCCGCGGGCACGCATGCCCAGGCTTTCCACGTAGCGTTTCATGTCGAGCATGGAGAAGCCCTGCACCCGTACCAGGTCCTGGTCGGCGTGAGCCAGCATGCCTTCGATGATGTGTTGTTCGTCCACGTCCAGCCAGTAGGCCTGGCGCAGGATGGTTGCCAGCGCCGCGGCGCCGCAACTGAAATCGGTCTTCTGTTGCACCAGGTCGGCGAACTTGCGCTCACGGATGCTCTGGATGGGCTTGTAGATCACCGCGCCCCCCGGCAAAACCGAAAGCGGCATCTGCGCCGCTTCGCTGTAGCTTGCCATGCACAGCAAAAACGCCAAGGCGATCATCCGCATGGTCTTGCCCCCTGGTCCTGTTGAAGAAAGGCCCCCCGAAGGGGGCCTTACGGTTACAGCGCTCAGAACGAGGTGTTGGAGATGGCCAGCGAGTTGCTCTGCTGGTTGCCCACACCGGCTGCGACGTTGACGCCGAGGTTGCCGCTGCCACCGTTCACCGAACCACTGAGGGTTGCGGTGTTGGTCACAGGGTTAGCCCAACCGGTAGGGGTCAGCACCTGGAACGACACGGTGTTGCTCAGGTCGTACGAGCTGGACTCGCTGAAGCTCTTCGAGCCGGACTTGGCAAATTCGGAAGCTTTGCTGCCCGATTTTTCGTACGAAGAGTCGTAGGCCTTTTCGAACGAAGAGTCGTAAGCCTTCTCGAACGAGGAGCTGGAGGACTTCTCGTGCGATTTGTCATACGAAGCGTCGATCGAAGCGTTCAGCGATGCATCGAACGAGTCGGTGCGGCTGCGCTCGTGGCGCCCGAAGTCCTGTGTCTGGGTCACACTGCCGCTTGCCGAGGCATCCAGCGAAGCGTTCAGAGAACCGCTAGCCGAAGCACTCGATTCGTGGCTGCGCGAACCGCTGGCGTCGGAGCTCTTCGAGCCACTGGCGTTCCAGCTGTTGGCTCCGGCCGCCTCCCAGCTCGAAGACGAGCTGCCTTCCTTGCTGTAGCTGGAGTCCTTGTCGTACGAGGCACTACCACTTTTCGTGGTGGTGAAGGTCAGCGTATCGACCCGGTAGGTGCGGTCGGCGCTGTTGTTCACTACCAGGCCTGGGCCATTCTGGTCGGCAGAGGCGGTGGCGGTGGCATTACCCAGTGGCGCATTGGAGTTGGCAATGGCCATGGTGTTTTTCTGCTGGTTCAGGTCGCCACCGGCAATGTTGATGCCCATGTTGCCGCTGCCGTTGTTGCCCGAGCCGCTCATGATGCCGGAGTTGGTGGTGCCGTAATTGTTGACCTTGTTGTTGTTGCTGTACTGGCGTACGTCGGCGGTGGCCGAGGCGGAGCCGAACACGAAGCTGTTGTCCAGGCTCGAGTCGGCGCCGGCGTTGGCGATGGCGGCGGCGTTGTCCTGCTGGTTGCCGGCGCCGGCCGCGACGTTGACACCCACGTTGCCGCTGGTGCCGGAGGCCGAGCTGCTCATTTCGGCTTCGTTCACGGTGCCTTCATTGTTGATGCGGTTGTTGGTGCTGCTTTGCTTGTCCCAGGCATTGGCGGTTGCATATACCGGGATCTTGGTAGGAGGAGGGGTGTGATGACCGTTGTTGTGGCCATTGTTATGGCCATTGTTGTGGCCGCCACGTGGATCGTTCTGCCCAGCTTGTACAGCCACAGCCATGATCGCAGCAATTGCGAAAACCAGAGGCTTGAGTGCCATCGAGGGTTTCATGGTGGTTCTCCGTACTTTGTTTTAGGTTAAGTGTTGTTGTTACCTGTTTGGGTCAATCTGCGACCCGGATGCTCAGGGTGTTGGCCGTTCGGTTTCCCACCCCTGCACTCTGATTCAACTGCACCACGCCACGGCTACCGGTGAATGCCTGGTCGCTGGTGCTGACCTGGCGATGGCCGGGTGTCTGGGCAGTTGTATCCGAGCTGTTGATCAGCGCCACGTTCTGTTGCAGAAGGACGCTGTCGTCGATGCTTTGCGGTTGGGCACTGACGCTGATGCGCAGTGCGTTGGCTTGCTGGTTGCTGGCGCCGGCGCTCTGGTTCACGCCCAGTACGCCGTTGCCGTGGCTGAAGGCGTCGCCCTGGATGCTGGACCGAGCATCTATCGAGGGGTCGACAGGCGTGCGCAAGCGTTGGCGGATCTGGGTGCTGGCGTTGGCGTCATGGCCGATGGCGATAGCCCGGGCGTTGACCTGCTGTTGTTGGTCCCCGGCCGCCTGGTTGACGCCCAGGTTGCCTTGGTACTGTGCGCCTGAACTGTCGATGGTGGCGTTGTTGATCACGGGGGATTGGGCAAAGGCCGGTGCACTGCATAACGTGGCCAGGATCAGCAGCGTATGCTTCATGTCACTGACCCCCGCTGAGGATCTTCAGGGCGCCCAGACCTTGCTGGACGTTCGAATTGACCATGTTGGCAATGCCATTGCCAGAGCCTGAGGCTCGCCCACCGGCAATGTTCGGCAGTTGCGTCTGGGTGCCGATGTTGGCCCCGATGTTGTTGGTCTGTTGGGTGATCAGCGTATTGATGCCTGCGCCGCTGCTGATACTGGCGAAGTCGCCGTCGCTCAGTTCGTTGGTCTGCTTGAGTATGTGCGCGGACGGGTTGGTGTTGACGGTGACAGGGTTGGGGTCGGGCACAAGCGGGGCACGGGTGGCGATGCGCGGTTGCACATCACGGGTAATGATGACGAGCCCGTTATCGGCCTGGGCTGGCAGACTGAAGCTGGAACCCAGTGCGCATCCGATCAGCAGGAGACGACAGACGTTGCCTTTATCAAGTTTCCCCACGATGGCAATTCCTTCTTCGGCGTGTTGGGCCTGGGCCGCGTTGCCAGAAGGAGAGCAGAAGCTGTGCCGGTTTTTGTTATTGCTTTCGAATCAGTCAGTTGTGGGGCTGGAGCTGGTGCGTCAATGGATTGGTGTATCAGTGCTGAGACAGAGAGTCGCCCCATGAGCCGTCGGGCCCATTGAAGTCGGGCGCTGAGGGGTTTTCGTCGAGGGTGTTTCACGGGCGTGACACTACCCCCGGATCTGGCGCAATGCGCGCAAATCCGGGGGGCATGGCCCCACAGGGTGTATCAGCGGCTTAACATTCGGTGGGGCAGGTGGGGGACTTGCCGTCCAGCAGGCGCTGTACAACGCTCAACACCGTGGCGCTGCGTTGCGACCAGTCGCCGTCAATCACCTGCACGTTCTGCCGGTGGCGTTGCAACCAGGCCAGGCTGTCGTCGAAGAACACCTGGCGCTCTTCCAGCCGTGGCTGACAGCGCAGCCCGTCCCCGACCCATTCGACGCCCTCGGGGCGCAGCAGCAGGTGCAGGTCGTAATGGCGCGCCTGAATGGCCTGTTCCAGCCACTCGGGGCAATCACCGAACAGTGCCCGGCTCCACAGGATATTGCTCAGCAGGTGGGTGTCGAGGATCAGCAATTCCGGTGCCTGCGCCCGGCCCTGGTCTTCCCAGGCGAGTTGGCCACGGGCGATGGTGGGGATATCGGCGTAGCACGTATCGCGCTGCTCGCGCTCCATGAAATGGCGGACATACTCTCCGACCAGCACGCCACCGAAATGCGCCTGGATCTCGCCGCTCAGCCAGCTCTTGCCACTGGACTCCGGGCCGCACAGCACCAGGACCTTCATGCGCTGGCCAGCGCCGGGTCGCGGCGCCACTCCAGCCAGCCGCGCACGGCGATCAGGGTGAACAGGGCATACAGCGCGGCGGTGAGGTAGAGGCCCTTGTAGAGGAACAGGCCGACGAAGACCACATCCACCACCACCCATAGCGCCCAGCACTGCAGGCGCTTCTGTGCCATCCACAGCTGGGCCACCAGGCTGAAACCGGTGAGTGCCGCGTCCAGCCAGGGCTGGGCAGCGTCCGTCCAATGGGCCATGGCGGCGCCCAGCAGCAGGCTGGCCAGCAGGCCGATCGCCAGGCCCTTGAACATCGTCATCGGTGCCAGGCTGGTTACCTGGCGGGCGTCCTCGACCCGGTCCGGCCGGGTCCATTGCCACCAGCCGTACAGTTGCAGCACGGCGTAGACCAGTTGCAGGAGCATGTCCGAGTACAGCTTGACCTCGTAGAAGATCCAGCTGTACAGCACCACCATCACCAGCCCGATCGGCCAGCACCAGGGGTTCTGCTTGACGGTGAGCCAGACGGCGATGACGCCGAGCGCGGCGGCGAAGAGTTCGAGGCCGGACATCGGCGATCCTTGGGCGGAGAGAGGCCGCGATGCTAACCGCTTCGTGCGCCACGCTTCAAGCGGTGGGCAGCATCCGGGCTGCCCGTTGCCAGGCCCTGCTAGACCTTGAACTGACGCAGCAACTGCTCCAGCTCCTCGCTCAAGCGGCCAAGCGCCGCGCCAGCGTCGCTGGACTGGCGGGCGGCCTCGGCGGTCTGTTGCGACAAGTCGGCGGTTTCGGTGACGTTGCGGTTGATTTCCTCGACCACATGCGACTGCTGCAGGGTGGCGCTGGCGATCGAGGCATTCAGCGCCCCCAGGTTGCCCAGCGCATGGTTGATGGCGTCCAGGCTGCTGCCAGCCTCGCGGGCCTGCTCGACGGTCTGGCGCGAGGCTTCGCTGCTGGTATCGATGGCCCGCACCGCGGCTTCGGACTGCCCCTGCAGGTGCTCGATCATGGTCTGGATCTCGGCGGTCGACTGGGCGGAGCGCTGGGCCAGCAGGCGCACCTCGTCGGCGACCACGGCGAAGCCGCGCCCCTGCTCACCGGCGCGGGCGGCCTCGATGGCGGCGTTGAGGGCAAGCAGGTTGGTCTGCTCGGCGATCGAGCGGATGACCTCGAGCACGCCGCCGATCTTCGTGCTGTGGCTGGCCAGTTCGCGGATCACCTGTACCGCCTGGTCGATGGTCGCCGAAAGCCGGTCGATCTGCTGCAGGCTACCGTGGATCGCCTGCTGGCCGTGGCCGACCTGGGCCTGGGCATTGCGCATTTCGCTGGAGGCCTGCTCGGCGTGCTTGGCCACGTCGTGCACCGCGTAGGTGACTTCGTTGACGGCGGTGGCGACCTGGTCCATCTGCAATGATTGCTGGGCGCTACGGGCCTGGGCGGAGCCTGCGTTGTCACCCACATGGCCGGCCGACTCGGCCAGGGCATGGGCCGCCCCCTGCAATTGACCGATCACGCCCTGCAACTTGCCATTGAAGCGGTTGAAGTGCTCACCCAGCTGGGTGATCTCGTCGTGGCCATGGGTGTCCAGGCGCCGGGTCAGGTCGCTTTCGCCGCTGGCGATGTTGCCCATGGCCTGCACGGCCTCCTGCAGTGGCCGGGCGATGCTGCGGGCGATCAGCATCACCAGCAGGGCCATCAGCAGGGCGATGCCCAGGCCCAGCAGCGAGGCGTCGCGCAACTGCCTGGCGAACTCGGCCTGCACGTCGTCGATGTAGACCCCCGAACCGATGATCCAGCCCCAGGGCTTGAACAGCTGTATATACGAGGTTTTCGCCACCGGCTCACTGGCGCCGGGCTTGGGCCAGCGATAGTCGACTGGCCCCGCGCCCTGGCTGCGGGCCAGGGCGACCATCTCGTTGAAGACGGCGAAACCGTCGGGGTCACGGATGGCGGAGAGGTCCTGGCCATCGAGCTTTGGGTTGGCCGGGTGCATGACCATCTTCGGTTGCAGGTCGTTGATCCAGAAATAGTCGTTCTGGTCATAGCGCAGCCCGCGCACCACTTGCAGGGCCTGCTGCTGTGCGGCCTCGCGGGTCAGTGTGCCGGCAGCCTCCAGGCCTTGGTAATGGGCCAGCACGCCGGCGGCGGTCTGTACCACGTGGCGGGTCTTCTCGGCCTTGGCCTGGTACAGGTCGCCATGGAGCTGGCGCAGCATCAGCAGGCCCAGCACCAGCAGCATGGCCACGGCCACCAGCAGGATCAGCCACAGGCGGCGGCTGATCGACATCGACCTCAGGGTCTTCATGATGCGTTACTCCAGTCTTTTTCTTTTTATCCAGGGCATCCAAGCATGCTTTGTCGCGGGCCCCCACTCGACCAACGGCTAATGCGTCGTTCTTGACATCCTCAGTTGCAGGTAACGCAAGCCTTGAAACATAGGCTCTGCTAGGATTTCGGCCGCGCCAGATGAAACCTTTAGGCGGCTGGGCATTTCAGCTGGCTTTGGTAGCGCTTGCGCTGTAAAAAGCACGCGCCGCGTGCGGTCTCAATTGTGTCAATCAAAACAAGCGGCCTGCCACGTGCAGCGTCGCATTTGGGGGAAAGATGGATTTGTGGAGTGCCTTGCAGGCGATCATCCTGGGCGTGGTCGAGGGGCTGACGGAGTTCCTGCCCATTTCGAGCACCGGGCACCAGATCATCGTCGCCGACCTGATCAACTTCGGTGGCGAACGCGCCATGGCGTTCAACATCATCATCCAGCTGGGTGCCATCCTGGCGGTGGTGTGGGAGTTCCGGCGCAAGATCTTCGACGTGGTACTGGGCTTGCCCACGCAGGTGCCGGCGCGACGCTTCACCGCCAACCTGCTGATCGCCTTCATTCCCGCGGTGATCCTGGGCGTTTTGTTCGCCGACCTGATCCATGAGTACCTGTTCAACCCTATTACCGTTGCCGCCGCGCTGGTGGTAGGTGGGGTGATCATGCTGTGGGCCGAGCGTCGCCAGCACCGGGTGGAGGTCGACCATGTCGACGACATGCGCTGGACTCACGCGCTGAAGATCGGCCTGGTGCAGTGCCTGGCGATGATTCCGGGCACCTCGCGCTCGGGATCGACCATTATCGGTGGCTTGCTGTTCGGCCTCTCGCGCAAGGCGGCGACCGAGTTTTCGTTCTTCCTGGCCATGCCCACCATGGTCGGCGCGGCGGTGTATTCGGGGTACAAGTACCGTGATCTGTTCCAGCCGGGCGATTTGCCGGTGTTCGCCATCGGTTTCGTGGTGTCGTTCATCTTTGCCATGATTGCCGTACGCGGGCTGCTCAAATTTATCGCCAATCACAGCTATGCGGTGTTTGCCTGGTATCGCATCGCCTTTGGCCTGCTGATCCTGGCGACCTGGGAGTTTGGCTGGGTCGATTGGTCGACGGCGCATGGTTGAGAGGGCTCGTACGCAGCGTGCGCCCCGAAGCGAGGAAGGCGTGCGCAATGCGCGCCTGAAGGGGCTGGTACTTGCGGTGCTGTGCCTGTTGCCGGTGCTCGGCGGCCTGCGGATGGGGCTGAGTGGCGGGAGTTGGTTGCCGTTGGCGATGTATCCGGTGGTGAGTCTGGTCAGCCTGTTGTTGTACTGGCAGGACAAGCAGCAGGCGCGGACTCAGGCCTGGCGTACGCCGGAAAAGGTGCTGCATGCCAGCGAGCTGCTGGGGGGCTGGCCGGGGGCTTTGCTGGCGCAACAGGTGTTTCGGCACAAGACTCGGAAGGTTTCCTATCAGGTTGTGTGCTGGGGGATTGTTCTGGTGCATCAGGTGTTCTGGGTTGATTATTTGTTTTTGGCGGGGCGGTGGGGTGCTTTGATCTGAGGGTTGTAGTTGTAGTTGTAGTTGTGGTTATGGTTTTGAAAGTTGTATGCGCATTCATTTGCGATGTCGACGCTTACTCACCTTTCCGCCCTTACGGCGGGTCCCTTTTTGAAGGATCAAAAAGGAACCAAAAAATCCT